>NZ_JAVDWS010000035.1:0-21330 GCF_031457395.1 Algoriphagus sp. 4150 | reverse complement strand
TAACCCTGAACAACCAAGAAAGAGAATAGTAAAACAATCACTTAACTTAACTGTCCGGAAGACAAGAATGTGACAACCAAAATCAGGTAAGGTCACGGCCACTTCGGTCCCCCGTCTTCGGTCTTCCGTCCAGTAAAACAAGGGAAATATGGCTACTGGCATCATTGCGGATAATCACTTAAATCTATTACTAAATCAGCTGAAGAAAATCCTAACCGCGGATAAGTAGCCCCCCGTACAACATAAGAATTTGGAGAAAAATCCTCTGAGAGGTAAGCTGCTTTAGTGAGTACCATCAGGACAATATTTTTTATGGATTGCGCTGGAAACCCTATAAATTGGCAACAATGAAAATGAACTGGCAAAAATTAAGTATCCGGTAGAATGACAAAAATAACTTCAAGTCCCAATTGCGGGAACTCTCCAAAAATGGCATTTCTAAAAGAGTTCAAAATTGCTTACGCCACAGGGAATGTTGAATTCCTTGTAGAAAGCATAACTGACGAAATTGTCTGGAATATCGTAGGTGACAAAAGAATCCAGGGAAAGGAAAATGTTACGGATGAATTGGAAAAAAGAACAGTAGACAAGGCAACTACTACTTGAGCAAATCTTATCCCACGGTAAAGAAGGAGCTGCAAATGGGATTATAAAAATGCAGAACGGGAAAACATACGCGTTTTCCGACTTTTATGAATTCAATGGGGCAAAGGGAGCAAAAATAAAATCAATAATATCTTACGTAATTGAAATTTAACCCGGAGAGATGAAAAGTATGAAGCTAACCAAGGAAATCGCTTTAATAAACTCCTTCGGTGAAAATAATACCACCCCTCCAGAGTTTGTCAATAAATTGGCACCTTTTGGTTTATTTTTTTTTTGCCCTTCGGGATTTGAAACCTGAAGGTATGGAATTAGTATAGAAAGCCTAAGGAGCAATATTATACACCCGGATGCTTTTCCGCGGCCGGAAGCCCAATTTCCGGTAAAGTTTAACAGCCGGCAGATTGTCCGGGTACACATGCAGAAAAGGTGTTTTCCCTGAGGAAATTAATTTTTTTACCAGAGCGGTTAAGAGACGGTGTGAATAGCCCCTTCCGGTATAATTTGGATGTGTACACACTGCACTCAGCTCGGTGTAATGCCCTGGTTGGAGTCGGTACCCTGCCATGGCAACCAACTGATTCTGCTCATAAATCCCCAAGTACCCACCGAATAATATGGTTTTTTCCAAGAAGGGCCCCGGACGGGTAATCGCTGTCAGGGCCATCATATCGTTGACCTGCCCTGGGCTGAGCTTACGGATATTTTCCGAGGGACTGTACGCCGGTTCCCCGTCCCAAACCATTTGCAGGAGTTCACGGTCGGTGAATACTTTCCAATGTTTGTCCAGGTATAGTTGGCCTGGGGTGAACAGGATGGCATTTTTATCTTCACCCAGTCGATCATACAGGCATTTCATATGTCTTTCTCCATACTCGGGCATACCTGCGAAAAAGCCCATGTCCCGGTCCAGTAACAGACAGTCTTGGTCGCCAGAGGCAAAATGGGCGCTATTGGTACTTAGCGCTGTCCAGATAGGATTATCCAATGGATGAATCATGAGAAGGTAGGTAGTAAGTTCAGTGTCTTGATTGTTGGTTGCGGTTGGCAGTACCCATTTACCAAAAGGATAGACATTCACGATCCACAAAAAGTTTCAGAACTATTCTGGATTTACCCTTCTATGGGTAAATAATTTCCCATGTAATCTTTCGGAGTCATCTTACCTGGGGCTTCCCAAGATCAGTATGCCTGCCTACCGGCAGACTCGATTTCAAGTATGTGGTCGTATTATTTCTGAATCAACATATTTAAACGGTAATCCCCGCAACTTGCCATTCAGGTAAATTTTCACTCTAATTATGCAACTCTATTGCATATAACAGGTAAGATTTCTTACTTGCAATAATGTTGCATTCATGAAATTGCAGCCAACTTTCAGGTGACCCCATGCATTTTCCAATTTCCTAGACCGGGCTGTGTAATGTTAAGAATCACTCTCTAAAACCACCCTATATGAGTATGAAATTTACCTTATTGTTTTTTCTGTTTCTAAACGGAACGGGGATTTTGGCTCAAGTGCCGAGAAAAGTAGAAGGAAGGATACAGGCTACAGACCAAACACCGCTGGTTGGAATGACTGTTCATTTGCTGCCCATCAACAAAACTACTTTTACCAATGAGCAGGGAGAATTCAGGTTTACGGATATCGCAGCGGGCACCTATAGTCTAGTGGTCACCGGAGTGGGGTTTGAAGCGAAAAGTGTGGATTTAGTGGTAGGAAATAAGTCTCCGGGTTTTTTACAACTGGCGCTGGATCTTTCCACAGAATCCCTGAAAGAGGTGACAGTGTCTGCAAGCTTGATTACCCAGCCGTCAAAAACCCTGACCCGTATGGACGTTCCGCTGTTGGAATTGCCACAAAATGTGCAGACAATTTCAAGAACGGTGATTTCTGACCAGCAGTTGTTCCAACTTGATGATGTGCTGAAAAATGTGGCAGGCTTTTCATCTCCTGATTATTACGGTGGAGTAAGTACGAGAGGCTATACTTCGGGAGCCTCCGGGATAACCACAAATGGAATTAAAGGAACTCCCTATTCTGAAGGACAGATTGCCCTGTTGGGAAATATTGAAGCGGTTGAGGTCATCCATGGCCCCAATGCGATTATGTTTGGGCCGGGAGGAATGGGAGGCAATATCAATTTAGTGACTAAACAGCCAAAGCCGCTTACCACGGTCAATGCAACATTGACTGGTGGATCCTTTGGACTGTTCCGTCCTCAAATGGATGTGAGTGGTGCGTTGAACAACGCTAAAAGTATCTATGCCGTGGCGGGCGTTGCTTATCAGCGGGGCGGAAGTTTTACGAGGGATTTTGACCGTGAAAATATCCAGATTTATGGATCCGTTAAATGGGAATTGTCTCCCAAAACAAGCTGGCAAATCAATACAAACCTGATTCGTGATGATGTCAGCAACAATTACCAGCCCAGAGTACCTATCTACAATACGTTGAATCCCGACAGTATCTTTCTGGCTCCTTATGATCTGAACCCGGGAACAGACAGCCGATACAAAGGAAATAATATTCAGGTGCAGTCGGTGATGGAGCATCACTTTTCCACAGACTGGAAGCTGGGTTTTTTGGCCGCTTACAATGAATCCCGTTCCGACCGTGAGCAGTATTCCGCTTCCGGATATATCAATGTGGAAGATAATACGGTGGACAGATCCTATGCGTGGCAGAAAATCAATTCTCCGCAGACAAGTTTGAATCTGTATGGTATAGGCAAGGCAGAAACGCTGGGGATGGAACATAAGTTTTCAATGGGGACGGATGTGTTTTTGGCCAGAAATAAGTATCCGGATGGTATGTTGATGTATTCAGCTACCCCGCTCGATGTGTTTAATCCTGTATACGAAAGCCGGTATGATACTACAGGGATGACCAAGTACTATGATTCTAGGATCGAGGATTTTACCTACAATACCCTGGGAGCATATGTCATGGATCAGATTACGCTTTTGGAAAAACTTAAACTTCTGGCAGGTCTTCGCTACAACAATTATTTCAGGAGATTCTACGCGGAGAACCGGGATGGTTCAGTGCTTTATGACGAGAGACCTTCACGGACGGAGAATTTCTCGCCCAGGTTGGGACTGTTGTACCTGCCTTATAAAACAGTTTCCGTTTACCTGGATTATAACGAGGGCTTTTCCCCGCATTATGGCAACTATCCCGATCGGGGAGGACCGTTTGATCCTGAGACATCCAAGCAGTTTGAGTTGGGGGTAAAGGGGGAGTTTTTCGAAGGGAGTCTCTTCCCTTTCCTGAATCTATATCAGAGTACCAAAAAAAATGTACTTCAGACTGTTCCCAGAGAAGGATTTCCTTACTGGCAGGAAGCAATCGGGGAGGTTCGGAGCACAGGAGCCGAGATCGGAGTAAGCGGTACGGTGCTGACCCACTGGTGGATCAATTTCAATTATAGCCACAACAAAACTGAAATCACGGAGTCCCAAAAACCTGAAGAAATAGGGCAGGAGTTTGCCAATACTCCAAAAAATTCGGCAAATGGTTGGTTGAAATACACATTCGCACAAGGCCCTGTTAAAGGACTCTTTGCAGGAGGAGGATTTCAATATGTGGGTATGCGTTACTTCGCCAATAGAAAAGTAGGCACTGAAGTGGCTGAAAATCCTGCTTACACGTTGTTTGACACATTTATAGGATACCGTTATGCCGGCTATGGGATACAGTTGAACGCCAATAACATGCTGGACAAGCGATATGCGCTTAGCGGAAGCTATGGTGCATATACACCCGGGATGCCGAGAAATCTGCAGGTAAGCCTGACTTATACTTTACGTTAACTGTATTAAAAGTGGGTAGAAGCCAATTAATTGTTTTTATACAAAAGGAAGTATTAAGTGCTTTCCGTGACCGGACCGTCATTGCTTTGGCGGCCGTCTGTTTCGCTCTGATGCTCTTTGCCTCGTATGCCGGATGGCAACGATTTCAGTCGGATCAACAGATTCGGCATGCTGCATCGGAGCGGTTTGAACATGAATGGGAAGATCAGGAAGCCAATCCGCATTCAGCAGCCCATTTTGGCACCTACCTATTTAAGGAACCTTCTGTCTTGGGAGTATATGATCCGGGGCTTAACACCTTCTTGGGTACGACCTATCGCGTGGAAGCGCATGTGCAGCACGAGCTCAATCAGGCGGAAATAGGGGAAACGGATATTAACCCCAGGTTAGGGGAACTCTCCGTGGCATTTGTCTGTCAATTGCTGATCCCTTTATTGATTTTTTTACTCACATTCCAAAGCTTCAGCAAAGAAAGGCAATCAGGTACACTACGCTTGCTTTGGGTTCAGGGGGTTCCGCCCATCACCGTGCTTTTGGGAAAGATCGGGGGTATATATACCATTGTGCTGCTTATCCTTCTTCCAATATTTGCTTTGTTGGCTTTCCCGTTCGCGCTTGAAGGCACTTCACTTGACCTTAGCTTACGCTATGCTGCTATAGCAGGGGTTTATCTGGTGTATTTTTTTATAATTACCTGTATAGGTGTAGCGCTATCCGTTTGGATTTCCAATCCTAGGGCAGCACTTGTCTGTAGTATGGGGATTTGGCTATTTTGGTCTGTTTTAATGCCCAGAGCACTCGTAAGGTTGGTGGATGCAGAGATTCCTTTGCCATCAAGATATGAGTTCGATAGGAATATCTCCCGGGGATATAGACAGGGGCTGGATCAGGACGGCAGTTCCTTGGAGAGGTCAAAGAACTACCTTGCGGAGACATTGGAGAAATATGGCGTGGACAGCGTCTCCCAACTTCCTGTAAACTTCGATGGACTCTCCATGCAATATGGTGAAGATTACAATACCAAGGTTTATGAGCATTATGCAGGAGATGTAGAATCCATGTTAATCCTGCAAAACGACAAGTTGGAACTGCTGAGCTTGCTGGATCCTTTTGTCGCCGTGAAACAGCTTTCGATGGGGTTTGCCGGTACGGATTATCATCATCACTTAGCTTTTCACAAACAGGCAAAATCTTATCGTGACGGCTTTATCAGGGTTCTCAATATGGATCTAGCCTACAGCGGATCAGAGTATCTATCCTATGATTATAAGGTGGGCTCGGAGTTTTTTGCATCCATGGAAGATTTTGAATTCCTGCCACCCCTGTTTAAGGAAGCGGTGGGTTGGCATAAAGGGGCACTGGCAGTATTGATAATCTGGACCGGTTTGGTGGCCGGTGTTGTAATTCCGCTTACAGTAAGACACTTAAACAAAGAACTATGAATTTGCTTAAGGTGGTGTTCGGGATGGAAGCCAGGCAACTGCTTCGGCAGTATTGGATTTTAGGCTGTTTGACAGGCTTGATTGCCCTTTCTGTACTTGCGTTACTTTGGGCCGGAGGTTCAGTGGATAAACGAAGAGAGCAGGAAAAGTCAATACTTAATTCCTATCAGGAAGATTTGCACTATGTACTTTCACTTTTTGGGGACACCCTTTCCGAGAAGGGAAGGGCGGATGCAAAGCTGGCGGGTATGGTGGCAATGGTTAACTACCGTCTTCCTCAGCCGGCCGTCAAAGAACAACTTTCTCTGGCCCCCCTTTCAATTGGATTGACGGATGTGCAGCCATGGTATAAAATGGTGAAGAATACCAAGTCATTTGATGACAGGATAGAGGTTCCTGTATCCAATCCTTCTATACTGGCTTCGGGGAATTACGACTACTCCCTGGTTCTGGTTTACCTGCTTCCATTACTTGTGTTTGCCTTTAGTTTTTCATTGTATGCAGCTGAAAAAGAGTCAGGAACTCTTTCTTTACTGACTATTCAGCAAGGCAATGCTTTTCATGTGATCAGGATGAGGCTGCTGTTTCGGTTTTTGCTGCTTTTGCTTACTTCACTTCTTACAACCGCTTTGCTTTTTCTGTTGTTGTCAACCGGTTATGGGTCAGTGGATTTCGGAAGTATGCTCTGGTGGAGTGGTCTTACTGCGGTCTATTTGATGTTTTGGTTTGCCGTAAGCTATTTTATCCTCTGTCTGAAAAAGTCTGCCGTGATCACCGCATTGATACAAATCAGTGTTTGGTTATTTTTGGCTGTAATTTTACCCGGAGTGGTCATATCCTATGCCCAGGCACATTTTCCGGTTCCACTTAAAGACGGGATATCCTCTTACCGAAGGGCGCAGGCCGAAGATATCTGGAGTATGCATCCTGCAGTGGTTTCAGACAGTTTTAATATCAATAATCCTGAGTACGTCCTTACAGCTGACCCGGCCATAGATACGCTGCCGTTAAGTGACCGGTACATCGCAGGGTATTACGATTTGTTGGAGAGAAGGATGCTGCGGGTAATTGATTCTTATCAGCAGGAAATAGATCGGAGAAATACATTGATTGCCCGCTTATTGAGCTTAAATCCGGTGACCCAAACTGAGCAGTTGTTTACCAAAATCAGCGGAAATGACCTAGCTGCCTATAGGGATTTCTTTGAACAGGCTGATAGGTTCCAAAAAGAGTGGCAAGGTTTCCTGTACCCTTATCATTTTCGGAATGAACATCTCAAACCTTCAGATTTCTATAAATTCCCTGTCTTTGACTATCGGAAACCCGGGTTGCCTTACCCGAAGATTCTGAAGGTAATGTTGTCATTGCTACTTAGTTCCCTCGTATTGGTTGCCTTGGCGGAGAGGTTTAGCCGATGTCCCCACGAATCCACCCGCTGATCCAAACGTTTCATTCTAAAAGCCCTTTTTATGACCACACCAGCTCTAGAAGCCATCAAGCTGACCAAGCAGTATCCCAAACATACCGCTTTGCAATCCCTGGATCTCGAAATAGCCCAAGGTGAAATATTTTGTCTCTTGGGTCCCAATGGGGCCGGGAAGACTACCACACTCAATCTTTTTTTGGGATTTGCCCGGCCTACTTCGGGCATGGCCAGGATTTATGGAGAGAAGGTGTCCTTTGGTAAAAACAATACTTATGGTAAAGTCTCCTATATCCCTGAGATTGTTCAGTTATATGGGAATTTATCCGGGTTGGAAAACCTTGACTTTTTTAGTAAGCTGGGAGGCTATCATTATGGGAAAAGAGAACTTAAGGGTTTCTTGGCCAAGGCGGGTCTGGAAGAGGCTGCGCATGACCGCTGGTTGTCCACTTACTCAAAAGGGATGAGGCAAAAGGTAGGGATCTCCATTGCATTGGCAAAAAATGCTCAGGTTATACTGATGGATGAACCTACCAGTGGACTGGATCCTAAAGCTTCAGTCGAGTTTACGGAGATTTGCAAGGAACTTTCCGCTTCCGGCAAAACCATTCTTATGGCCACACATGATATTTTCAACGCAGTCAGTTTAGCCACACGTATCGGGATGATGAAGCAGGGGAGATTGGTTAAGTTGCTGGATAGTAAATCGGTGTCCGCACCTGAGCTCCAGAAGCTATACCTGGAAATGGTGTAGTTAGGGCATGCTGAAAAACGCCGGTAATAGACCAAAAGCTATCATTTTGAATGATTAACCCATTTTTGATGCGAACGGTTTTTCAGCAAGTGCAAGCTTATTGACCACAATAGGTCTTTATCCATGCATCAGAAAATCCCAGAACCGGGATTTTCAAGCTAGCCTCAGCCATACCATCTTCTACGTTGGCCTCATTCGAGGTATAAGCATACATCTTCATTCGGCCGCCTTGAAGTTGGCATACCTGAGACTTTTTCAGCAAGCCCTAGTTAAATTGGAGGAAAATCAGGGGTTGTAGTCTTCGCTGAGCAAGAGTCAGGTTATACGAATGCCTTTAAAGGCTGTAGAAGAATGCAATCCTCTTCCTTAAAACTGTTGTTGAGTAAGTGCAACGTCAACCTTAATCGACGAGCTGCTGAAAAACATCACTTCATTAAACCCTTATGCTTCGCTCCCCAATTTTCCAATTGCCGCCAAACAGGAATTAGATCTGTTGCAATTTCCGTTAATTCATAATCTACCCTTGGCGGAACTTCAGCATATACGGTACGCTTTACCAATCCTTCCTTTTCCAACTCCCTTAATTGAAGTGTGAGCATTCTTTCGGTTATACCCTCAATTTGATTTCTCAATTCACTGAACCTTAATTTTCCGTGTTCTAATTCACACATAATCAGAATTTTCCAGCGTCCTCCTATCTTACAGACCGCATATGCCAAATCACATTCTGTGATATATTTTTCATTCTGCATATTCGTCGAATTTACTTTTCTCCTTCCCATTACTTACAAATTTGTTAGTACCATACATTTGAATGTGTACAGTGCAAAAATATGGATTGCCTGATAGATTTGCGGCATATTTTAAATTAATATAAAATGAAATTATCAGAGCAAGCAGAAAAGGTATTGATGAAAATCCAACATATTGAAGTACTGGAAACTCTAAGCCCCTGGGAAGCAGGAAGAGCTTTTTATGAAAAATTTATACCTCTGGCAGGAGAAAAAGAAACCGTTTTTCAAATCAGCGAAAATGAGTTACTCAATGAGGGACATCGGGTCAGGCTAAGGACCTATCGACCAAATGATCAAGACAGATCACCTTTTATCATTTATTTCCATGGAGGCTGGTTCAATGCCGGAAATCTTGAAACCCATGATACTCCGTTACGCCGGCTGGCCAATTTATCACAAACAGTTATCATTGCGATCGATTATCGTCTCGCACCCGAACATCCCTTTCCGGCTGGTTTAAATGATTGTGAGTTTGCTGTAAAATGGATTATTGAAAATGCATCTTTTCTTAACCTCAATCCAAATAAAATAACAATAGCAGGAGACAGTGCAGGCGGTGCCCTGGCGGCTACAATTGCCGGGAAATTTCGTGAAATCGTAAATGCCCAGCTACTCATTTATCCTGTAACGGATAACTCTTTGAAAACAGCCTCCTGGAAAGAATTTCAAGATGGCCCTCTGTTAGATTTAAAGGGCGGCATTCAGGCTTGGGATTGGTATCTACCCGGCCCGGCGCACCGCGACAATCCGGATGCTGTTCCTTTGCTGGCAGATGACCTGCAGGATTTACCATCTGCTTTTGTTGCAGTTGCCGAATATGATCCTTTAAGGGATGAGGGAATTCTTTATGCAGAAAAACTCAAGACAAGCAGCATAAGCGTAACCCTTAAGTTATACAAAGGAACAACTCACGGTTTCTTTCAGATGGGTGGATTTATCGATGACACAGAAGTCTTAATGCAGGATGTGGCCGAATTTATCAAAAATCAAAATTCTTTGTAATGAAAAAATACGCATACATCGGCTGCCTTGGTTTTTTGGCAGTCATTACAACTGAATTTGGTATCATCGGCATTCTGCCGCAAGTGGCAGAACATTACCAAATCAGCATCGATAAGGCAGGGTATTTATTGAGTGCCTTTGCTTTGGTTATTGCCTTGACAGGCCCTTTTATGACCTTATTGGTGTCGGGCTTTAACCGTAAAAAAGTAATGCTCACAGCTATCTTTATTTTTCTGATAACAGGAGCGGTGTCTTCTTTTTCACCACCCTTTTGGCTGTTGATGTTAGTCAGAATATTACCTGCCTTTTTGCAGCCGGTTTACATAGCAACAGCTTTGGCTGTCGCAGTTTCACAGGCGGATAAAAAACGTGAAAATGAATTGATGAGTATCGTATTTAGTGGTGTGGCTATTGCCATGGTAACAACAGTTCCTTTTGCTACCTGGTTGGCAAGTTTATGGTCTTGGGAATACTCTTTTGTAGTGCAGACAATCGTGAGCGTTGTGGCTTTGGCAGGGATTTACTTGGGGCTGCCGTCAATGCCTGTGAAAGAAAAGAAATCTTATGGAAGTCAACTGAAAATATTGACCAAACCTACTTTTATCATCAGTACAGCAATGAACTTCTTTATGATTACGGCCTGGTTTTCTACCTACAGTTATTTTGCCGAATACCTGAACAAAGCAAAAGCCATGGACAGCACAATGGTGAGCTATATGCTGTTTCTGTTTGGAGCTATCGGTGTGTTCTCCAATTGGGTTGCAGGGAAAATGCTGAATAAAAACATTCCGAAAACCACCGCTTTTTTCCTTTCGGGAACTATCCTTATACCCATACTATTGCATTTCTCGGGAGGGAATACAATAGCGACTATTATCGTAATTGGAATTTGGGGCTTCCTGTATTCGCCCAGCTTTCTGAACGCTTCCACCTATATGATTTCATCCGTACCCGACAGCCTGGAATTTGCCAACAGTTTGGCAACTTCATTCGGTAATTTGGGTGTTACATTGGGAACGACTGTAGGCGGTTGGATAATCATTACAAAAGGTGTTGTATATAATCCCTGGATAGGATTTGTGTTTGGTGTTTTGGCATTTCTGATGATTGGGTTGAGAAGTTTTTTGGAGCGAAAAAAAAGTATAGTGGGAACAGACAAAAAACAGAATGGCAAGTTACCTGAACGAATATTACAGCTGCTCAGACTATAAAAACATTCACAATTACATTGTAAAGCGAATTAACAAAGCGAACACCTAATGAGGAGAGGGAGGCGCGGCTGATTTTTCTGACGGGGTGCGCTCTTCATTATTTATGCCGAGTATCAGGACTTTAGTATCCGATACGGGACAAGTTGTGAGCCTCTCTATTGCTCAAGAGGACTGGGGGACCTGAGTGAGGGGAAGAAAAATGTGTAATGATGGAAAGAATGATCTGCTATATAATGACCATAATCTATAAGAAGGGATGGCGTTTTATTGTGAATTTGAAACCCTATTGTAAGAGCAGTTCCGGGGCATAGTGCAGGGTATTCGGTTCAGGTCTTCCGGCCGAAAAAATACAACTCATTTTGAAACTGTATGAGAAGACCTTTGAAGGTTGAAAAAAGGTTATAAAGCTGACTTTCATGTTTTTAGACAGCTTTCACACTCATCCAAGCAGCTTCAAATAATTTCAATTCATCCATATAGGCAACACCACTTTGTTTGATAATACCCCGGCTGATTCGGAGATTTTGAATAATGTACTTTATTTTTCTGTCAAACTCCGCAGGAGCAAAAAACCTGACATGCTCTATAGTAGTCAGAGCAAAAAATCCCTCTGCCAATCCCAATAACTTTATCCCGGCACCGCCACATTGTGCCATCGATTCTACCAGAATCATTCCCGGAACGATCCCTGCATCAGGAAAACTCCCTTTTAGCCATTGGTCTTTTTCATTAAAGGTTTTGGTTCCTATGATTTCTTCTGAGTTGACAGAAAGCATATTTTCTACAAACAAAAATGGATCTCTATGCGGAAGCAAATCATGAATATTGACGTTTTCGGCTTTCATGACAATATGTTTTAGTTGTCTAAAGTAAAATTGGAAGAAATATTCCGGGATAGGTCTTCGTCTCCAGGAATAAACTAAGTTTAAATTTAAGAAATGTATGCGTCCTAGCAAGCCAGTCAGATAAATTTTGACTGCCATTTTGATTTTTTTCGGAGCAAGATCAATGTATGACGAATGACTTTTAAAACAAATACTTAGGGCATGCTGAGAAAAGCCAATAATAGATCAAAAGCTATCATATTGAATGATTAACCCATTTTAGATGCCAACGGTTTTTCAGCAAGCCCTACTTAGTTGAGACTGATCCGATTTCCCCTCTTTATTGCATGGACTTTTAGTTATTGAAATCGAAGATCCGGAGGTTTTGATCCGGGAGTAAGCGACTAAGGCGAAAGCATTTCGGGACCGACCGGTTTATTTCTTACTTTACAGGGACTACGAAAAGGACGAGTTTCAAACTTTTGATGAAAAACTTGGGAAGACAACCAACAATATATTAAAACTAATGTTTTATTTACACTTCTATATACTTTAATTTGGAAGATTGATCCAACCATATGATAGTAGACTCACTGGCTAGACAGTTTTTGGTAATGCACAGGCATTTTTTACGGATATCTGCGATAGAGGATGAGTTGGGTATAAGCGGAAAGTGTCTTTATAAGTGGATGATAGGCCAGAGGGCGTTACCCGATCGATGGGAGCAGCCGTTATACGATTACCTATATCCCATGCTGGATCCCGGGAATGAAATCCATCTAAAGACCTATTGGATTGACAGGGTCGTGGTTCTGGAGAAGCATCATTTATTGCCCCGGTATCAGCATATCAAGCCCGAGATGTTGAGAAGGTTTCATTTCTCCGGGCAGTATACTGCGGGTGCGGATGTGGTTTACTTCAGGTATTCCAACAAAATGCAGAGAGAAAGTAATATTTCCGTCTATTCGGTCTATATCAAGAGTTCATGGTAGAGTAGAGAAAATGGAGGAGAAGAAATTGCCTTAATTCAAAGTCTCTATTATTCAGTCTAAAGTGTGGGTAACTTTCTGGTTTTTAGGTAAGAAAAATATCCTATATGAGGGACGGGCATTATAAATCTCTTCACCGAATCTAATAGCCTGTCCCGATATTTTAATCCCTAGCGCTTGCAACCCGGGAGCAAATTGATTCGTATAGCCGGTACTGTGCTACCAATCTCCAACTTCCCTAAGTGCGGGTATTTTACTGTAAGTATCCTTAAAGATCGATATTCTCCGGTTTTTAGTAAAAAGCGCAAATAAATCTCTGCTTATCAGCTAAATATACCCTGTACAGGGTATGGATTTTCTTCAGTATTTGCTTTTTCTTGTAAGCGTCTTTTAGCGGAAGGGGACAAGCCAACCTTTATCACATTCTTCCGGGCTTAAATCCGGAAACCTAGCATAGGTTATGTGCTATTACCTTATAGCTGTTCTCAACAAAAACAATATCCGCTGGCACGTAGCATTTATTATCGGGGCTACGTTAGTGGCTTTCAATCCCGGCTCGGCCAGATTGATAAACCTCTTCAATCCGGAACTCGGGTTGGCGGTCGTTATTGTGCCTTTTATTGTACCCGGCACAATTATAATTATCGAAAAGATAAAATTTAAAAGGCCCGTTTTGAGAAGCCCGTATTTCTTTTTTTTACTGTTTTGGACATTGGAAATCGTTTTGATTGTGACTATACCTCAGACTACTTTCTGGCAAAATGCTATTGTGAAAATTGCAGGAATATTATAGAAACAAAAAATGAGCTGAGTTGACAGAAAAATAAGATATTCAACAGTTGGCTTTTGTTTTCCAGTAGACAAAGAACAAAGAGGGGCAATAAAATGAAACAGCGCGTTGATAAAGGAGCAAATTGAAATTAGTAAACGGATAAAGAAGCCCGAACTGCCAACGTCGGTTTTTCAAGAGCGGGACGAAATGTTTCGTAGAAAACTTTTAGATAAATTTGTACTTCCGTGCTTAGTAAGGAAGTGGGTGCCATAAGCTCAGCTCTCTTACAGCTGCGATGCGATAGCGGTCATTGTAGCAGAGTTGCTATCAGTGACAATAAGAATTAAGAATTGCAATAATTACTTATATGGAACACTTGCCGAAAATTGAAACGGATAGACTGTTTTTGACAGAATTGCAAGCAGGGGATATTCCTCAGATTGTTAAATATGCAGCGAACAAAAACATCTCTGATTATACTCTGAATCTTCCGCATCCATATTCTGAGAAAGATGCTGTCTATTGGGTTAATCTTTCAAATCAGGGTTTGAAAAATGGGACAAATTATATTTTTGCAATAAGACTGAAAAGCTCGAATGAGTTCATTGGTGGAATTGGGCTGACAGTTGAGCAAAAGTTTTTTCGTGCGGAAATTGGATATTGGATTGCAGAACCTTTTTGGAATAAAGGTTACGCCACAGAAGCTACAAAGGCCATTATTGACTTTGGCTTTGATAAATTAGAATTAAATAAACTCACATCCTCACATTTGGAAAAAAATCCGGCATCGGGAAAAGTGATGATTAAATGCGGTATGATAAAGGAGGGGAAATTGAAAGAACACGTTTGTAAAAATGCAGTCTTTCATACACTGGTTTTATACGGACTAACAAAATCCGAATACAAGCAAAAAACAACGGACTGTTAAACACCTGTATCCGTCCGAAAAACCCGATATTGAGAGTTGTCCGCTAAATTCATAAAGTTGCAGGATGAAAAAGACAAGTAACGAAGTGTATTATTCCCTGTTCTGTAAGTGGCAGGAACCCAGTTAGAGCAAAGCATCCTTTGCCGCATCAGAAGGCAACTCCAACAAACGCCTTTTCCATGTGGAGAGGGAGGAATGAGGCAGGAAAGTCAAGTCCAAATTGCTATTCGGCCTACGGTGGAATTACAAATCCGGCTAAGCCTCCGTCAAATTATAGTTCAAACCTAAACTTCACCCCATGGGTACGACGTGATACTAGAATAAATTGTTGTTAAGGGCGAAATTCAGCAATTCTGTAGCATGGTGGATCTTGAGTTTTTTGAATATGTTTTTTCTGTGAGTCTTCACAGTAGCTTCTGAGATAAATAATAAATTGGCAATTTCACTGCTTGTTTTACTCCCGACAATTAATTTGACTATTTCTATTTCCCGTTCACTAAGCTTCAATTCATCTTTGGTTTGATCGGTTTTAAAATCTGCAATCCAGTCAAAATACGATTTCCCATACATCACTCTCTCAATAGCATCCAAGAGGTCACTGCTTCCCCTGCTTTTCAGTAAACATCCATCTGCACCGGCTTTAAGCAATTGATCCATATAGGTTTTCTCGGGGTACATCGTAAGTATGATCACTTTGATTGCCGGGTGATTTTCTTTGATCCATTTAGTGCATTGGATTCCATTCATTTTTGGCATGTTAATATCCAAAATGACCAAATCTACAGGGGCTGCTTCAATCAGTTTTAATAGCTGTTCGCCATCATGGGCTACATCCTGCACGGTTAGATTTTGATTGGATTTCAGTATCTCCCGTAATCCGTCCACGACAATAGGGTGGTCATCTGCGATATAAAGATTTACTTTTTTATTCATTGGAGGGAAAGTTTGGGATTTCTATAATAAACGTTGAGCCTCTTTCGCCTGAATGTATTGTCAGTTCCCCCTGCATATGATTTATCCTAGATTGGATATTCGGTATGCCTATTCCATATTTTGAAGTAGTATTGGCATCAAAGCCTACGCCGTTATCTTCGTAAATGGCGCTTATTTCATTTTCCAACTGAGTAATTTCTAATCTTGCTTTGGTGGCTTTGCCATGCTTTAGTGTATTGGTAATAAGCTCCTGGATGATTCTGTATAAATGTAATGATATGTTTTTGGGCAACTTGATGTCTACATCAATCTGTGTAAAGAATTCGATTTTCCCGGAACTTTGAATAGCTTCACTTAATTGATCAATGGCCGGTTTAAAACCAAAATTCTGTATAACTCCGGCATCAAGGCTATGGGAGATTTTTCTGATTTCTGTGGTTACGGTTTCAGTAATGTCATTGATTTTCATATTAAGCCTTTTTACTTCAGGGTCTTGGGCTTTCAGCAGGACTAAATCACTGTATATCTTTAAGGTAGCCAATAGGTTTCCAACATTGTCATGGATTTCTGCGGCTATTCTTTTGCGCTCCTGATCCTGCCCCTCGATTAGAGAATAGGCAGAATTAAGTTCCTGCTTTTCCAAAAGCTTTTCTATTTCACGGTAGGCTTGCTGTTTTTTGTTCAGTTTTCGTTGAAACAAGAATGCAAAGAAAATAATGGCCGCAAGCATTAGGAGCATGGATGAAGTCCCTAAAACAAGGGTTATTAAGTCGTTGTGCTGAACCGTGCTATCCATAATCCATAGGTTAAAATGATACTTTTGATGATGTCCGCTATACTCCGGATAATCCATGCATTGTGAAAAAAGCCCTTTGCCTCTTTTGACAACACTTCGCTTGATACTATATATAAGAAAAGTGAACCTGAAAAATATAGCAGCAACCCCGTCAAAATTATGAAACGGGGTGATTTTCCCAACACAATGTTTTCTATGTCATTGAATAATAGAACTAATGAAGATAAACCCAAACCAATTAATATTATCGTATTCATGGCCCAGGCATTTGAATTGAATTCTAAAATACCTTGAAAGGATAGGGTATTGTAAAGGTTCAGTGCCAGTAGAAGGGATACGATCAAGGGTTTTGAGCCTTTTTTCAACCCAAAATCCCGGGTGATAAACAGAAAAAGAAATGTGGCTTCTACAATGGCCATTAGATGGTAAAATGGCATGGTATTAAAAGTCCCTTTTATGGTTAGAAGAATTAGTGTAATGGTTTTTAATGAACCCAAAGTAAATAAATAGGCTCCCAATAGGTTGTATTCTTCCCTTACTTTTTTAGGTAATGAAATGAATATAAAAAACGGGAGCCAGTCAGATAAATCTGAGATATGGGAAAGAATTATGTTCCAATCAAGTAGGGTCATTCAACAAGGTAGCATTCCTTGTTGGCACACATTTGGGCAAGGAGTTGATTTGCCTATTAAAGTAGGAAGTTCTTTTTCAATAGCTTTTTGTACATAAACTGTGTTGAAATCATTCCCTGAAGCGTATGTGGGAACCAATATGAGATCATATTCGTCGGGATCTCCGGTTTTTTCTCGATTATCAAGACCTTGGTAAATTCTGATGCTATCGATTTTATCTGAACCTAGGTTGATTTTGTCAATTTCAGCAATAAAATCTTTTATAACAGATAAATCAAATTGATGGGCAACAACAATTCTAGTTTCTTCTCTACCTGACCTTGTCATTTCCTGTTTTACATAGTCTTTAATACTTTTCTTAGCAAAAGACAATTTTACTTTGCTTCCATTTTTTTTCATGATCTTAACTATTTTTTAGCAGCTTACTCTATCTAAGGTTTTCGGCTTCCCCTTTTTTACTTTATGTCTTAAGTGGTTCTGTTGGGAGCTGGAGCCAATAATCCGGTTAATGCTCCAATCGCTGCCGAGCAGGTGGCTGTAAGTAACGTTGGTACCTTGCTGTCAACCCCTTCACCGTTAGTAGCCATTATTCCTATTACCCCTATTATTACTGATAATATAACAAGTCCCAAAACTCCAATTACTATTCTATAGACCCATATATCATTTAAATAAACGGGGTTCGAACTTTCAATTTTTTTTATGGCGGCTAGTGGATCCTTTTTAAATTCATCCTGTAGGGATGGATTTTTTACTAGCTCCTTTGCCAGTCCTGTGATTGTATTTTTCATGATTTAGCGATTTTAAATGAGTAAATAAGTGGTTGTAAGTAATTTATGCGATTTTATAACTATTGGTACTGAACTATTGATTTATCTTTTCTCAACTTTTGAGGTTAGGTTATAGGTAAGACTTAAGAAAATCCCTGATTTATATTCCGATTCTACCAACTCGGCGACTTCCGGCAGGTTTGATGTATTCAATAGTTGTCCTTCCTTATATTTTCCTTTAAGGACATCTGTAGGTCTGAAGGCCCAACCTCCGCTTAATATTACCCGCTGGCGATCTCCAACTATTAAAGAAGGTCCAGCGTAGTATCCTATTTTGCCGGAATCATCTATTCCAAACCCTACACTTGCACCAAAATTTGTGAACCCTTTTCCTTGTTTATAAAAATGCGTGAGGACAGCAGGAAATAAGGGCTTGATTTTCCCTTTATTGCTATCTTTTAAGATACTTGACTGCTCGTTTCCGGAATCGGAAAAATAATATGATTCATTCTGAAGGTTGTGAAAGAGCACCCCTGTACTTAAATCTATTTTCCATCTTCCATAAACTTTGGCAAAGGCAGTAGTAGTAGTATGTAAGGTTGTATCGTTATCATCTTTTATTGTGACTTTATAGCTTACTTCATCAGAATCGACTATTGCCATGGTTTGTATAAATGGAGTTGCTATCAATCCGTCTGATTGTGATTTATCAAGCGAATTATCTTTGTTTTCTACTTCGGGAGTAACATCATAAAAATACTCTTCTATGGTGACTTTCGAAGAAGTGGGAAGATTTTTAATTTTTATAACAGGCTGAGATTTGTATCTCAATAAAAAATAGGGTTTATGCTTATCAGTAACCGGTATAGGGGCATAATTCCATATTTTTTCCTTATAATCAAATTCAAGGACGATATCGCCAGATTTCTTGATTTTGCTTTGGCCGAATACCACAGCTAGATTAAAGAATAGAAGAATAAATAGTAGAGACTTGAGCGTTTTCATAGGTAGCATATTTGATTGATTCAAAATTCCACAATGCTATGCTAGCCTTCAATGCCCCCAGATGGTTATTCCATATACCCCTTTGGGGGTATTTTGAATATAGCGCTGATTAATATCTTTTTAGGGTAGGACAGGGCGTGAATAAATCTTCCAGAGGAGGGCCTAGCGTGAAGAATCTTTCCATTGAAAAGATTTAGCTAGGAGCCAGCATGCAGGGAGGGGAGCCTTGGGCCAGCTTGTAGGAGGACTGAGCGTTTAGGATTAGTCCGGTGGACTAATCTAGCGAAGGGCCAGTTTGTAGGAGGACTGAGCGTTTAGGATTAGTCCGGTGGACTAATCTAGCGAAGGGCCAGTTTGTAGGAGGACTGAGCGTTTAGGATTAATCCGGTGGATTAATCTAGCGAAGGGCCAGTTTGTAGGGTAGGCAAACTTCACCCAGTCACCACGGACGTTTTGCTTAAACCATAAGAGTAGAGGGGGAGAGTCTATGCGCGAAGTATGGAATCAACTCAATCATCGTTTGCTCAAATGGGTAAAATGGGAGAAAGGACTTTGTAAAATAGCTGCAGTCAGATGGCTGAAGCGCCAGTACAAGACCTCTCCAGGCTTGTTTGAGCATTGGAAATTGGTTCAACCTTAAGTACTTTTAGTACAAAGCGATTTACAAACCTGTCTGACGACAGGCGGGCATGAAGAGCTCCTACAGTGGCGGGGCAGACCGTGGGAGGTGAGAGTCTCATGCACAGCCTGTCCCGTTTTACGGGAGTTCTGTGGGAAGGTGAGGGGGAAATTCCCTTGCCTGACCCGATTGTAGCCAATTCAAAAAAAACTATAGATTATATTGACAGAGACACTATTAGCTGAATGATAAAAAGCAGACGACATATCGATTTAAATGGAAGAACGATTATTGAGAAACTAAAAGTTCTCCCTCCATTACGTCAAAATCCTGTTTTTCAAGACGAAGCTTGTTTTCTTTATTTTAGCGAAGGAGGCTCTCATATCTCTGCCCCCACTGAAAAGGTCACCATTAAGGAGAATGAAAGTGTTTTATTAAAATGCGGAACCTATTTTGCGGATCTTTTTCAAAACAGATCTTCGGGCATTTGTGAAGTGTGTGTTATTCATTTTTTTCCTGACGTTCTTGAAAGGGTATTTAAGGAGGAGATACCTTTTTTTGTTAAGCAAAAGAAATCGGGTAGTTATACCTATAGCGTTTCTCAGAAAAATGTCATTGATCATTTTATAGAAAGCCTCAATTTTTACTTCGATAATCCTGAGATGGCAAAAGAAGAAATACTCTATCTCAAGATTAAAGAACTTATTTTGCTCTTGCTACATACCGAAGCAGCTGATACCATATTGGAATTATATAGTTATTTATTCACCCCACAAAAAGCAAGTATTTCAGAAGTAATTGAGACTCATCTTTATTCCAATCTAAGCCTTGACCAGATGGCTTTTTTGGCGGGTCTAAGTCTTTCTACCTTTAAAAGGGAATTTAAGAAGCATTTTCATGACACTCCAGCCAACTATATTCGTAATAAACGGATGAAAAAAGCAGCTGATCTGTTGATTCGTTCTTCGCTCACCGTAAGCGAGATCAGCTTTCAAACAGGCTATGAAGACCCCTCGTATTTCTCAAGGCTTTTCTATCAGAAATTTGGTATGCTGCCTTCTGATTACAGAAAATCAAATCAAAAATAGTTTAGTACATGACAAAAATTAAACATAGTATAAAAAACGCGTTCCCGATATATCGGGACGAGGAAGTATGACGAAGCAATCTTCGTTTTTTGTACCAAGGAAAGAGATTGCTTCGTCGTCGTGCCTCCTTCTCGCAATGACGGATAGTTTTTGTCATGTACTTTTCAAAAACAGACCATTCATACACGCTGAACCATAAGTCCTGTTTTCTGAACCTTTTATCACAGTTCCCGGGGATTTGCATGCGCTAGCTTTGTTGAAGTTATTCATCAAAACAAAATGATATGGATCCCTTAGTAGTATTAGGCGTACAATGTACGCTCAGCATGTTGGTGTTTTTTCTAATTATAAAATGGTATGTGATTCCCAAAATTACGAAAGAAACCAGATTTGATATATTAGCTCTTCTGCTTCTAGTTAATGTCTTTCGTTACTTACCGCTTTCTTTATTTATGCCGGGACAGGTCTCGGCTGACTTTCCTCCCTATCTAAAAGAAATAGTAGCTCATGGAGATTTTCTTTCCGGGATATTGGCTTTGATCTCCCTGATTTTGCTCAAATCCAACAAGAAGTCTGCTGTTACCTTCATCTGGCTTTTTTCTGTGGTGAGTATCATTGATATGGTGGTGGTGCTGGCTTTGGCCATGAGCGAAAAAGTGTATCAATTGCCTCTAGGAGCCAACTATTTTACAGTCTCGGTTTATGTACCCATGCTGATCGTGATACAGGTAGTGATATTGAAAATTCTTTTAGCTAAAGCGTACAAATGAAATCGAGCATGAGGAAAACCTCACACGGAGGGATGATTATAAAAGCGAGATTCCATCTGACCAAAAAAATCAAATTATAAACAGATGAAATATCCATGACGGGAGCGCGACACACAGGGGCATGATTATAAATCCCGGCATCCACCATTTTCGTAGAAA
>NZ_JAVDWS010000034.1:0-21664 GCF_031457395.1 Algoriphagus sp. 4150 | reverse complement strand
TCTGCCCAACTCAGAGATCCTATGCCCCTTGTTTTTTTTTCTTTTTGTCGTTTCATAGTAGTTTACTTTGTGTAAACTCAATTCAGGACGAGTCACTTCCCTATTTTATTCTTTCGAAAACCAATTTACCTGCTCCCGCCTTATTACTAATGGGAGCCAGTACCATCCGATCACCGGAAAATTCCACAATTTTAGCTTGTCTGATCTCTGTAGCTGTATGAATAGTCATCACGCTGTCCTTACTGATTTCTATTTTCGCTTGCCTCTGCACTACTTCCTGGCTCACATAGTCTGTGTATTTCAAGCTGTCACCGGCAACAAAGTTGTAGACAGTGTTTTCAAGTCTATTTTGGATTTTATACTCCAGTCCCTCACGCATGGCCGCATCCGAATTCCTATACTGGGGGGAATTTCTCAACTGATCTATAGATTCAAAGTGAACCAGTTGCCAAGAGCCTAGTAGTTGCTGAAAACTGATTTGACTAGTCTGAAGTACAAATGCCAGTAAAAGAGAGGGGATAACTGAAAGAATCATACACAAGTTGAGGCAATTATTTTGCCGGAAAAAACAATTGCCAATATTCGGAGCAGTTAGCCCTGTAGCATCTTGGAATTCAAAAACGGCAACCATTCTTCCGCTTGCTTTTCGGCGTATTCTGACAAGAAATAGGCTAAAGACGGCTTAAAAGGTTTATTCTTTATAGTTAACCCGACTTGCTCAGGGGTTTTATCCCCTTTCAATACATTGCATCTATGACAGGCTGTGGTCAAGTTGGTCCAGCTGGATTTCCCTCCCTTGGACCGTGGTACCACGTGATCTATGGTCAACTGCCTCTTGCTTCCACAATACTGGCATTCACCATGATCTCTTCGAAAAAGGTTTATCCGGTTGAGAAGTACTCCACGATAAGGAATATTTTTGTAATGATTCAGGCAGATCACAGCAGGATATTCAAAGCTGCGGCTGACAGTACGTATCTGAAGTAAATCATAGACAGACAAGCAATTCGCCTTTTCCATTAAAAGTAGAACGATGGCTTTTTGTGGCGAAACTACCGCCACGGGAGAATGATCCATATTCAACACCAATACCCGCTTTTCCATAGTTTAACTTATAATCGTTCGGGTTTCCAATTCTACCTGTTTATCCCTACTACTCCGTAGGAAGGCTTCCCATTCACACAAATCCGTCACTTTAATTCTATTGTCCATCCAAAATACTTCTTCAGCTCCAAGATACAAGGCATAGTTGACCTGCTTTTTTTCCAGTTCCCTGAAAATAAATAAATCACCCGGCAATATGAGCTCAGGCTCAATTTTTCTGCCTGGAATTTCGCCTGACTTCCAAGAATAACCTGCTATACCAAAAATCAATTCAAATCCTTGCCGGTCATCCAATCCGACTATACTTCTCCCTCCTGCCTGATACGGTGCATTTACATATTTGATTGCAATATCGATCAGCTCCGTCCTGTCGGTTTTGAGCGCATGGCTACGTACAGCCCCTGTGAATCCTATGTGATCCTGCCAATTAAAAAGCTCCAAGTCGGAGAAATGGAGCCTGCTCCCCGGAAGCAGATAAAGATTTGTGCCAAGATACGCTATGGCAGCGATAGGGCTGGTGACAATTTGAAAGTCTGTATTGAGGTATTTGTAATAGTCAGCTTCAGGTATCTCCTTGAGTGCACGATTGGTGATCCAACCCTGCAAACCGGTGTCTTCATGAAGTATTTTGAACCATTGCTGGTCGGGAGTCATAGCTATCGTCTGATAACATTCCCCAAAAAGTAACTGTGTGACCTGCGCCGAATCAAAAGTAGGTCTGCGGTAAAGTGGAAGGATAGTTTGTCTACATATCCCAAAAGCATCAATCAAAGGCCATTCGCTGGATTTCTCTTTTTGCATCTTTTTCCTTCAGGTCCTGTCGTTTATCGTGTGATTTCTTGCCCCGGCCTAGCGCTATCTCCATTTTTGCCATTCCCCGGTCATTGATAAATATACGAACAGGAATGATAGTCAGACCTTTTTCTTGAGACTTAGTTTCCAATTTTTCTAGTTCCTTCTTGCTCATCAATAACTTTCTATCACGAATCGCTACGTGATTATAGCTAGCCGCCATGGAATATGGAGCAATGTGCATCTGTCGCACGTATAGTTCTCCATCCAAAAAAATGCAGAACGCTTCAGTCAATGATACTTTCGCTTCACGGATGGACTTGATCTCCGTGCCTTTCAGCACCATCCCGGCTACGTAGGTATCTACAAACTCAAACTGAAAACTTGCCTTTCTGTTTTTTATGTTGATGACTTTGTCAAATTTATTATCCTTAGCCATGCTTAGATTTTCATTTTTGCGAGAGGAGTGACATCCATGGATGAAAATTCTCCTTTCAGGTATTTGTAATGTGCTGCCATGGCAATCATGGCGGCGTTGTCTGTGCAGTATTCGAATTTTGGAATGTACAGGTTCCATCCTTTCTGCGCAGCCAGCTTAGTCAAGGTACCCCTCAATCCGGAGTTGGCAGATACCCCCCCTGCAATCGCGACCTCTGTGACGCCGTACTCCTTCACCGCAGCTTTCAATTTTATCAACAGCATCTCCACAAGAGAATACTGTACACTGGCACAAAGATCAGCCAAGTTCTCTTCAATAAATTTCGGATTCTCTTTCAATCTGTCACGGAGAAAATAAAGAACAGCAGTCTTGATCCCGCTAAAGGAATAATTCAATTCAGGCATCCGGGTAATCGGAAATTGAAATGCTTTGGGATTACCTTCTCTGGCATACTTGTCAATAAGCGGGCCACCGGGATACGGTAACCCCAGCAATTTTGCTGTTTTGTCAAAAGCCTCTCCCACGGCATCGTCCTGAGTCTCTCCTATTACTTCCATTTCCAGATGATCCCTCACCAAGACTAACTGGGTGTGTCCCCCACTCACAGTCAAGCAAATAAACGGGAAATTCGGCTTGGGATCTTCTATGAAGTGCGCCAAAATATGCGCATTCATATGATTCACCTCAATCAATGGAATGTTTCGTGAAAATGCAAATGCCTTGGCAAAGCTCACTCCTACCAGAAGAGAGCCCATTAATCCGGGTCCACGGGTGAAAGCTACCGCTGAAAGCTGATCCTTGGAAATCCCCGAAGACAAAATGGCCTCCTGCACCACTGGGATGAGATTTTCCTGATGTGCCCGTGATGCGAGCTCAGGAACTACACCTCCATATTTTTCGTGAACAGATTGTGTGGCGACAATATTATTAAGTACTTTGCCGTCAGCTATAACAGCCGCAGAGGTCTCGTCGCACGAGGATTCAATTGCTAGAATAAAGATATCGTTGGTACCCATTGGAAAAGAACGCGAAAGTTACGGATTTTTTGCACAAAGCGTTTCGGGTGTTACTATGGATCGTCTTTTCATTGGTAGTATTCTTTATAGTAGTGGCAGTGAGTCTTCAGATCACTTGGGTGCAAAATAAGGTAATCAACACAGTTACAGGCATTCTCAACAACAATTCCTCTTTTCACACAGATATAGGAAAGATCAAACTTACTTGGTGGGATGCCTTGGAATTAGACGATGTCATCATTCGGGATCACCGGGATAGCCTAATGATAGGCGCAAAAAAAATACATGCTGATTTTGAATTGCTCTCTTTATTCCCTCCCGGAGTCACCACAATCAACGCCGTGCGGATGGAGAATGCCAAGCTCCATATGCTCACTCATGAAGGTGATTCTGCCATGAATATCAATATGTGGGTGGAGGAACTCGCAAACATGTTTAGTACGGGCAGTAAAAGCACCAAACCTACCCAGTTTCGGATTAATTCAGTGGAATTGAGAAATTCTGAAATCTTTATAGTCAATGAGATTACAGATGCGATCACCAAAGGACTGGATTATAGCAAGCTCCGTTTTGCTGATATCACGTTGAATGCCTCAGACTTTTACCTCGAAGGGCCAGAGATCGGGGCAAATGTAGAAATGCTAACTGGAATAGAGCTGACTTCAGGTTTTGAGATTATGGAGCTCAAAACTGATATGACCTATGCCCGGGAATTCATGGAATTTGACCAGCTCAGTCTGAAGTCTGCCAATAGCCATATCAAAAATTTCCTGCGATTTGAGTATGCTACACCGGCGGCTTTTTCCAATTTCGTGGAAGAAGTAGTGATCATCACCAATTTGAACGAAACCAAGCTTGACTTGGGGGATCTCAAACTTTTTGCTCCCTCTCTACCGGATATAGACGATAAAATCTACTTATCAGGAAAGATCGCGGGGCCGGTATCTGATATTCGCTCGGATGAGCTTCTGATAAGACTTGGGGAAAAGACAGCAATATTTGGCGCTTTTAGACTGGATGGCTTGCCTGATATCAATGATACCTACATTAATCTTTCCCTCAAAAATTCAACAATTTTTGCCAAAGATCTCGCTCCTTACTTACCGGACAATATTTCCAAAGAAATCAACAAATTCAATACCGTCCGTCTGACTGCCGATTTCGCAGGCTATCTGCACAGATTTGATACCAACGGGGAATTCAAAACCTCGATTGGAGACATTAGCGGCAGGGTCAGTTTCGATCTGGCAGACGGGCTTCCTACTACTGTTTCCAACATCACCACAACTAATCTTGATTTGGGATTGATTGCTGAAAGAAGGGAATTATTACAAAAAATAAGTTTAAAAGGACGTGTGAATACAACGGGAAACTCCATTGACAACTTATTAATGGATGTGAATGCTGATGTCTCACAATTTGGTCTAAAAAACTACGTGTACACCAACATCAAGACTAATGCAACCTATGGACGGGATCTTTTCAAAGGAAACATCACAGTAAAAGATCCGAACTTTAAAATCAATGCAAACGGAGAATTAAACCTCAGAGAATCCACTGATTCTGTAAGAATGAGCCTACAGATCGACACTGCGTTTTTGGACCGGATGAATCTCACAGCAAAGGCAACCTTCATCAGCGGAAATCTGGATATTGATGTCAGGGGAATCGAACTGGATGACATACAGGGAATAGCAAGATTCCGAAATATCGCTGTGGGCTATGAAGATAGATTTCTGGAGCTTGGAGATTTTAATTTTCAATCCCTTTTCGCAGGAGGCACACGTACGATGTCCCTCAATTCGGACTATCTGGTGGCTGCTGCTTCGGGACAATTTAACCTCGAGCAAATGGGACGGGATCTGGACATTCTCAGGAAACAATACATCGCAATTATTCTAAACGAGGAGCAACCAATCGCAGATGTTGAGCGGAATTTCTCGGAAATATACAATCTCGATCTTAATCTGCGGATGATCAATATCAACCCGATTGTCCAACTTTTCGAACCTGACCTTAGCCTCTCAAAAAACGTGGTTTTGGAAGGGGCTTTCTATCAGACACAGGAAAACACCATATTCAACTTTTTCACCAGCATCGACACCCTTAAATTCAAAACTAACTCAGCCCAAAACATCAATATTGATTTCAATACATCCAAACTCATCAACAGCCCTGATATTCTGGCCTCTTTCTATGTGTATTCAAAAACACAGGAAATCGGCAAATCACTTCAGTTTACCAACTTTGGATTTGAGGCGATATGGGATAAGGATGATATGAATATCGACTTTACCCTAGATCAAGATTCTACGCAAAGTTCAGCTAGAGTCAATGCTAGAGCCCGCTTTGCATCCCAAAACACACAACTCGTCTTTGAGCCCTCTTCGCTGAAACTTCTGGACAGAGAATGGAAATTTGATTCGCTGAATCTGATCACGATCACGCCGGGGTTGATACAGGTGGACGGTCTTAAGCTTTTCAACGAAAATCAATCCATCTCACTCCAAGGAAACGCCGGTGGCCGACCCGATGATCAATTGAATCTGGCTGTAAACAATGTAAACATAGACCTCCTCAACACACTTTCCCCTCAAAACTTCGGAGGCACAGCAAACGGCTTGATCTCTTTTGACCATCTGCTTGACAGGACTCTGATGCGGGGTGATTTCAACTTGAGTGATGTCGCTATAAATCAGTTTCCTATAGGCGACATGAATTTAAACGCAGATTTGGACTCGACACGATTGCAGGTATCTCTGACCAATGTCAGTGAAGGCAAAGAAACAATTAATCTAGGCGGGCACATACTAAACGAAAATAAAGAGATCCATATGAATGCCACTCTGAGCGATGCAAGCTTGGTGATTTTAGAGCCATTCTTATCCAAATACGTGTCAGGTATGGGCGGCACTGTTTCGGGAAAAATAGATTTGAGCGGCACGATGGCTGAACCTAAAGTCGATGGGATCGGTAGACTAAACAATGGAAAACTCACCGTTAATTACCTAAAAACTACATATTTACTCAACGGAAACATTCTCTTCGGACCCAATCAAGTCAGTTTTCAACAAATGGAGCTCAAAGATGTATTTGGAAATAAAGCGGCTATTTCAGGCGGGATAACTCATCAGGGATTTGAAAATATCCGAATGGATATCAAAGCCAACATGGCCAATCTTCAGGTAATGAACACCACGGATAAGGACAATGATACGTTTTATGGTGTTGCCTTCGTCACGGGAACAGCCGAGGTAATAGGCACTACTACAAACATGGATATCAACGCCCGGGCTACCAGTCAGCCCAACACCAGAATCTATATCCCCTTAAGTAGTAATAATACCCAAGCTCAGGAGGATTTTATTCACATGATCAACATCCAAGATACAGTCAGGATCAAACAAATCGCCGAGGAGATCAATAGACTGGAAATCGAAAACGTAAGAATGAATTTTGTGCTGGATATCACCCCTGATGCTTATGCTGAAATCATTATTGATCCACGAACCGAAGAAGGGATCACGGGAAGAGGGCGTGGAGTATTGACAATGAAAGTAGATACTCAAGGGAATTTTACACTTGACGGCACTTACGAAATCACGGAAGGAAAGTATAATTTCTCTCTTTATAACGTGGTGAAAAAACAATTCAGCATCAAACCCGGTGGCCGAATTACGTGGTATGGAGACCCATATACAGGAGTTATGGACATTTCCGCAGAATATACAGAAAGCGTATCCCTGCAACCTCTGCTGGTAAATACAGTCTCCACAGACAATCAAAATTCTTATGCCAGTCGCAGATATCCTGTCAAAGTATTATTGAATCTGGATGGTCAATTGCTTTCTCCCAATATTAATTTTGGTTTTGACTTCACCGAATTCCCTTCCAGTGGAGAAACCCAGACCACCATATCTTCTTTCCAGAACAAAATAGCGAATGATGAGCAGGAAATGAACCGGCAGGTTTTTTCAGTGATCATGACCCGCTCATTCTCACCTGAGGGTCAATTCTCCGGAGTGTCCACGATCTCTTCCAGTTTGGGACAATTGCTTTCTACCCAGCTTAACAGCTTCCTTGGTCAGGTAGACAAAAATCTGGAAGTCGATCTGGATGTGGCTAGTTTGGATCAAAATGCGCTGGAAACCTTCCAGCTGAGTGTGGCTTATACTTTCCTTGACGGTCGACTTCGCGTATCAAGAGATGGTGGATTTACAGACAATCAGGGCACTGCCAATGCGTCTTCCATCATAGGTGATTGGCAGGCAGAATATATGCTTACAGGGGATGGTGTCTATAGAATCCGGATTTTCAACAGAAATAACTTTAATACCTTTACCTCACTTTCCCTTTCCAAAAACGTCGCCACTTACGGCGTAGCCTTATCACAAAGTGTTTCTTTCAATTCATTTTCGGAGCTTTTCAAGAAATTAACCAGAAAGAAAAATGAAAAATTGATCATCAATGATCAGGACGATTTCCTGCGCTATCAGTTTGAAAAGAAAGAAGAATGGAAACCCATTCAATTGGATAATATAGAAGAAAGACTGGACTCGCTGGATCAGGAACGAAAGATCAAAATGCTCAAGCAAGGAGAATTTTAAACAATTCTTCTGTTTTTGAGCTTACTTCTATAAAAGTTATATGAAGAATGTCAGCATTTTTTGGTTTCGAAGAGATCTAAGGTTGGATGATAATCACGGTTTTTATCAGGCGCTCAAAGAGAATGAAAATGTTTTACCTCTTTTCATTTTTGACAAAAATATACTCGATAAGCTGGAGAATAAGCAGGATGCCAGAGTGGAATTTATCCATGGGCAAGTCAGCCAACTTCACCAAAAATTGGGTGATCATAGCTCTTCCATTTTAGTCCGCTATGGAAATCCTGAGGCTGTTTTCAAAGAACTACTAGACACTTACCAAATCCTATCGGTCTTCACTAATAGGGACTATGAACCTTATGCCAAAAACCGTGATGAAAAGGTAGCGAGATTGATAAACCTGCAGGATATCCCATTCCGGACTTTCAAAGACCAGTTGATCTTCGAGCCCGGAGAAATCCTCAATGGATCAGGGGAGTTCTACAAGGTCTTCACCCCATTTAGCAAGGTTTGGCTAGGTATGTTTGACCCTTCAAAACTGGAGGATTTCAAGCCTGTCCAGTGGAAAAATCTAATGCAATGCAATCCTTTGGAAATCCCATCTTTGAAGGAAATGGGATTTTCCAAGAGCAACATCGCTATTCCTTCCAAGTCTGCAGATGAAGAAATCATTGCTCATTACAACGAAACCCGAGATTTTCCTGCTAAAAACGGTACGTCACGACTGGGAATCCATTTGCGATTTGGGACTATTTCCATCCGTAAACTTGCACGAAAAGCCTCTGAGCTCAACGCCACCTTTTTGAATGAACTGATATGGAGGGAATTTTACATGATGATTTTAGCCTTCAATCCCCAGGTGGTCGATCAGGCTTTCAAACCCGCCTATGATAGAATCCCGTGGAGAAACAACGAAGAAGAATTTGCTGCTTGGTGTGAAGGCAAAACCGGCTATCCTATTGTGGATGCGGGCATGAGAGAACTCAATACCAGCGGCTACATGCACAACCGCGTGCGGATGGTTGTTGCCTCATTTCTTACCAAGCACCTATTGATCGACTGGCGCTGGGGTGAAGCTTATTTTGCAGAGAAGCTGCTAGACTATGAATTGGCTTCAAATAATGGAGGCTGGCAATGGGCCGCAGGCACGGGCACAGATGCCCAACCCTACTTCCGGGTGTTCAATCCTGCTTCCCAGCAGGAGAAATTTGACAAGAATTGGAAGTACATCAAAAAATGGATTCCTGAAATAAACTCAGATAAGTACCCAAAACCGATAGTAGATCATAAATTTGCAAGGCAACGTGCAATCGACACCTACAAAACAGCCCTGAATCAATGAATATCGGAGACCGAGTAAGACTACTTCACGGAAAGGAAGAGGGAATTATCCGCAAAATTTCCTCAAGTGGTAGAATACAGATAGAAATCGAGGACGGATTTATCATCCCAGCATTGAAATCAGAAGTGGTACTCATTCACCAAACTGAGAAGAGCCACTTTGGAGAAAAGCCTGTAGAAGAAAAGGATATAGATACGCCCATCCCCATTTCCGGGCCAAAAGACCAAGGACTATACCTCGCCTTTCTTCCTATCAACGACCAAAGCCTCAGCCTCTATTTGATCAATGACAGCCGTCAGGCATATTTGTCGCATGTATCAGAAGTGTTTGGTGACAATCACCGCACCTTGCTTGCCACCACCCTCAATCCGGGGGAAGCGAAGAAATTTGATGATAGATTGCTGAAGGAAATGGACGAGTGGCCTGCTTTCCTGCTCCGGTTTATCCCAATTCACAATCAATTGGAGAGGGCCATTCCCGCTTTTGAGCGACAGCTGAAGATGAAACCCACCCAGTTTTTCAAGCATCTGAGCAAAGCTCCCCGACTGGACAAAACCGCCTATATTTTTGCGCTGGAGCAAACTACCAAGGAACTCGACATTCGGGCTCTCAATCAGGAACTGGGAGAAATAACCCCAAAGTCGGAAGCTCCCAAAGCCGTAAAACCTGCCAGATCCATAGACCTACACATAGAGAAACTAGTCACTGATTCCAAAGGGATGAGCAATTCGGAGATGCTACGTGTGCAACTGGAGACCTTTGATAGAAATCTGGATCAGGCTATGGCCTCCGGGATGGATGAGATCACCTTTATTCACGGCATCGGAAATGGTGTACTTCGTAAAGAAATTCACAAGCGCCTCAGTCAACTCCAAAATATTAAGTACTTTCAGGATACGCAAAAAGATCAGTGGGGCTACGGTGCTACCTTGGTCAGAATCACCTAATCTATGCAGGCAAAAGTATCCCCTGTCTTTCAGCTTTTTGAATCACAACATCAAGAGGCAAAGGCACTTTTTCTGACTTTGGGAAAGCAGATCAAGTCAAAAAAAGCAATAGAACTTCTCGGCAAAATGGACTTTCTGGAACTGTATGCCGACTTGATGGCTAAAGTTCATTTTGATATTGAAGGCTTGAATTTCAATATTTTCTCGGATTTCAAGCTGATGAAGAGAAGCCTTCGCAAAATCCATCATTTCAAACTCGCTGAAAAAAGCCTGAATAACCGCGAACTGGCATTAGGCATCAAATACAACGGGTATCGTATTCATCTGGACAAATACAAAAAGAAACTATATACTGAAGCCTTCGATCTGATCGTGGGAAGCACACTGAAAAGTTGGGATGAATTTCATCAAAAAGCCATGAATGCCAGTCGCGGCATCAAAGCACTGACTATCAATACAGCAGTAAATCAGATTATTCAGGAAGAGCTGGAATTTTTCGCGCTGGACCACAAAGGGAGCATGGACAGCAAAGCTTTGAAGGACACTTTTGAAGGGCTGCGCACCATTATTATGCTGGAAAACACCCTGATCCAAATGGGGTTCAATTCTATATTCGTAGCAGGAATTCACGGAGAAATCGAGGCGTTGAAAAACAATCTGAAACCTTGGTATTCCAATCATCTTTCGCTTCAGTCATTGACACATTTTCTCGGAACAAAGGAGGAAGTTTCCAAGAAATACTTGGATTGGGTGAAAGAGCTCAAAGCAGAGAAAACTGCTCTTTCAGCCCAAGCCGAGAAGCAAGCACATGAGTTGTTTGATAAAATCTTGGGATAAGTGATCGGCTATACTGATCGTGCCTTTGGCACTCTATGGATATAATACCTCTCCAACCCGGAATTGCATTCCGGGCAATTATTGGTCTTGCCGTTGGCAAGATAAATCTTTTCATAACGTGGACATGGTGGTCAAGTAATCTCATGAATGCCGTTGGTTAAAGGTTTCCCAATGAACTAAAGCAAATATCCAAGTGCTTTCAGTTTCCAAAGACCTTGACCCATGAATGCCAACGGCATTCCCCATTTCAACCCCGAATACAGCAAAGCAAAATTCGGGGTTTCTAAAGTCACAAGCCAATCCTGAATGCCAACGGCACGATAAGCAAAAATTAGAAACACCAAAATTCAAAGAAGATTACAACATCTGAATCTCCCAAAACCCCAAAATATCTCTTAGCTTAGCGGACTTTACACACTAATCAGACCTATGGATACTTCACACAAAACCTCATTTCAGTTTATCAGCGAACCATCCGACATCAATTTCGGCGGAAAAGTACATGGAGGAGTGGTGATGAAATGGATCGATCAGGCGGCTTATACCTGTGCCAGAACATGGTCAGAAAGCTATTGTGTGACCGTCTATGTGGGCGGTATCCGTTTCTACAAACCCATCAATATCGGGGAAGTAATTAAAGTAGATTCTCAAGTCATTCACACGGGAAGCTCCAGCATTCATATCATGGTGGAAGTCTATTCCCGTGATTTTTCCCATAGGGAATTTGAGAAAAAAACGCACTGCATCATCATTTTTGTATCGGTGGATGAACATGGATCACCCAAGAAAGTGAAACCATGGATCCCAAAAACTGACCAAGAAAAGAAACTAGAGGAATATGCAGTAAAACTTAAAGCTCTTCGTGAAAACATCCATAATGAGATGAAACCTTTCTTTAATGAGTAACTCTTGTTCTAGTTTATAAAAACTTTTCCAAAGTTCTAAACTTTGGAAAAGTTCTATCTACAATTGTTAAAAACAGCTCATTTGTTATCCAAATCACCGGTCATCTCCAAGCTATTCCCCTCTTTGATTTTCTGGATAAACAGCTCCTCCACGTAGAATTGCCAATCCGAAAACTTGATCGCCTGATTGGCTAAATGCACATGATGATCTTGGTCTAAAATGTAATCAGCCGGTTTGTCAAGGGCTCTGGTTTTACCATAGACCCCTTCCAATTCTGTCAATTGAGCCTTCCACTCATCCTCTAGATTCAGGAGTTTCTCTTTGGCAGTTTCTCTTTCTTCAGCCGTTTTTGCCACATCCCATTCTGCCAGAAGTAGCAAGGATTTATTGGTAAATTGGGCGACTTTAGCCACTTGCTCATAGACTTCAAGTGTGTAGGTATTTCTAAGAGCTGATTTTTTGGATTCAGAGATTTTGTACAAAACCGAATCTACCATCAACTGACTTTCTTTGGCTTTGTCCAGTTTCGACTTATTTCTTTCCGTCCATTCTCCGGGAGCACTTGCCTCCGGCAAAGTCAACACTGCATTCTGCATAGGATTATCTATCCCCCGCAGTTGATTACGGTCCTTATCATCGAGCAGGGCATTTTTCCAAAAAGCTACAGGAGATTCCAAGTCATTGATAAAGGAAAAGTCCTGTGAAACCAATTCCGGGCCAAATGTACGGTGTCTGTAAGCAGCATGAAGTTCTTCCGTACTCCTCTTCTGTCCTGCCCATGTGTATTCCGCAAAAATCGCAATTCCTCTCCCATACAATTCAAAATGCGGAGAATCATCATCCCAAAGCGTCAACAGTAATCCGTCTGCCTTATTGTCAATAGAGATCAACGCAAAATCCCGAATATTCGCAGTATTACTTTCTTCGAGTGGCATCAGATTCCAGCGTGTCTGACCGGCTGTGGCTCCCATCACTTGGAATCCATGATCGGTAAACCACTGCATCGCACGATTATTCCCTTTAGTCTCAGGCATATCGTAGTTCCAGCGCATATAGACGCAATTCTTCGGAAACATATCCACATATTTGTTCAGATTTGGCCCGTTGACTCTCCAAATGCTATCGACCTGAGCTTCCGATAGATTTCTATTGAAAATCGACTCATAAACACCTGCATTTTTCAATGGCATGTCGTCCCAGAAAATAGGGGTCAGCTTATGTTCTTCCGCATAGTCACTTACTCTGTTCAGCCAGATTAACTGCAGCTCCAAGGCTGATTTCCCGCTTCCCCTGCCCGTCGTATGAACCTCATCCCCACCTACATGCAGGTATTGTGCATAGGGAAAAGCCTCAAGTGCGTCCGAATATAGATCAAACTGCACCTCATAGGTTCTTTCATTTAGGGGATTAAAGGCCCAATCACTTGCGGGATCATCACGCAAGTCTTTGTATTCCTCATGCTTGAGAATAAAGGAAGCATGCCCTAGTCCTTGTACGAGCGGCGAAATTCTGATATTTCTTGCCATGGCATATTCGCTTAGCTTTTTCCACTCAGCAATAGACCAAGCATCCGATGAACCAATTTTGGGTTGCTTTTCGAAAGCCAATTTATCCTCTACTTCAAGTATAACCCCGTTGATTTTCATCTCCGCCAGACGATCCATCAGCTCATAGTAATATTCTTTCTTTTCCAGATGGTGTTTGATATCGAGCTGGACAGCACGATAATTCAGCGCCGGCTCGTCCTTTATAGAAATCATCGGCAAAGCCGCCTCTTGATCCAGTGCATCCCGCACCAATTGTCCCAGTGTAATTACTGCGTACCAGAGGCCTCCTTTGGAAGCAGCCTTGATATCTATATGTTCCCCGGAAATTTCAAGGGTATATGCTTCGGGGATTAATCCCCCACCGGTATCTAGAGAAAGCGTAACGGCATCGGTTCCTGCAAGTGACTTACCGGCTATGAAATCTGATTTTGCCTGATTAACAAAATCCTCAATTTCCGAAACAGAAAGACTGGAAGTCCCCGTAATCTCCAAGAAGGCTGGGCTTGGCAAAATCCTGAAATCACCTTCCTGATAGGACGCAGTGCTGCACGAGGACAGTATCAGTAAGACTATCAGCAGATTGAATTTTGAAAATAGACGCATACATCGAGGTTATCTGTAATAAAGAATCTTAAGGAAGCTAAAATACCGAATATTCAACCGCTTAAAAACCACTCAACAAACAATTGGAAAGCTATTTTGGCTTCATGCTTTAATATTCCCTTTTTTTCCCTAATTTTTAGGTTGAAGGTTCGGAACGCTAGCTGTTTCGAGCTGTTCTTTCAAACCCAACCTAACCCAAAATGCTCCTATTACTGATTATCTTTTTTGCCTTGGCCCTGATTCTTATTGCCATCGTAAAATTTGACATCCATCCTTTTCTTGCTCTATTCTGTGGTGCCATTCTCTACGGCTTGCTGTCCGGTATGTCGGGAGAATTGATCCTAAAATCAATTTCTGAAGGGTTTGGAGGAGTCCTCGGAAGCATAGGCTTGCTGATTTTACTAGGTGTGATGATGGGTACTTTTCTGGAAAAAACCGGAGGAGCTATCGTCATCGCCGAGAAAATTCTTTCTTGGATCGGAGAGAAATCAGTGACACTTGCCATGATGATTTCAGGGTACATCCTGTCTATCCCTGTTTTTGGAGACAGCACTTTTATTATGATGAATCCGATCAGCAAATCACTTTCACTGAAAGGAAAGGTCCCCTATGCTGCCACCACAATTGCATTAGCGTTGGGGGCAACTGCTTCCCATTCCCTTGTCCCTCCTACTCCCGGGCCTATTGCTACAGCAGGTATCTACGAAGCTGACCTTGGGATGATCATATTCTATGGCCTTATCGTAAGTTTGACCACCCTTGTTCCAAGCTATTTTTTTATCAGAAAAGTTGTCTATAAAATTCCTTTGGTGCCCACATTCGCCGCTAAAACCGAGGAAATAAAAGCTCAGAATAGGCCGACTGTATTTGCCTCTTTCCTACCGATTGTCGTTCCCCTGATTCTTATCATTGTTGCTTCCATTGCAAAGTATCCTACCAAACCACTTGGCGAAGGCACATTTTACACCTTTATCCAATTTGCGGGAAGTCCGGTGATTGCCTTGCTGTTAGGCGCATTTATGGCATTTATCCTACCAGAGAAATTCGATGCCAAATTACTTTCTTCCTCGGGCTGGATAGGTGAAGCGATTTTGATTGCTGCACCGGTCATTCTGATTACGGGTGCGGGAGGAGTATTTGGGAAAATGCTGCAAAACTCCGGAATCGGCGACATGGTCAGCAGCAGCATGAGTGGTGCAAGCTGGGGGATTTTCCTCCCTTTCCTGATTGCTTTTGCACTGAAAACCGCCCAAGGCTCATCCACTGTAGCGATGATCACCACTGCCTCGATTGTCGCTCCCTTATTGGGGAGTCTTGGTTTGGACTCTGAAACCATGCGTGTTTTCGCCGTCTTGGCTACAGGTGCCGGAGCCATGGCCATCTCTCATGCCAATGACAGTTTCTTCTGGGCTGTCACTCAGCTTTCGGGTCTATCCATCAAGCAAGGCAATCAGACACACAGTCTAGGCACGCTGATCATGTCGATGACTGCGATATCTGTGATTTATTTGATTACGCTGGTGGTGGGATGAAGAACGGTAAATCGGCAGATGAAAAATGGTCATCTAATTTTAAAGAAATAATTATAGTTTCGAAAAATCCCATTAAACTTTAGTGCAGATATTTTACATTTCTGATTTCAAATACTTAAATGTGATTATCCGCAATGATGCCAGTAGCCTCATTTTCTTTGGTATAACGGCAGGAAGACCGATGACAGAAGACCGAAGTGGCCTCGACGCTAGTGTTTTCCAAATCCTATAATGCTTTAGTCTCTTTACTGGCAGAAAAGCGGATATACATATACTTAAATGAAAAAAACCATACTAACCACTAATGAGTGACATACAAATAGATTTTTATGCTCAACTGGGAAAACTTTCAGTGAATTTTGCAAGGATGGAGCTTAAACTTTCTTCAATATTGAATTATTTGATTGATGTGGACGAGGATTTAATACCTGTCATTTTAACTGAAAATAATAGCCTCCATCAAACCATTGATCTTGTCAAAAAAATCAACAAAATAAAGAATTTTGAATCAGAGATAATAAAAGATCTTTTGGAGAGAATTTCTTCAGTTAAATCATCTAGAAACTTATTTATTCACGGTATTTGGGGAGAGCCATTTGAGTCAGAGAATGATATTAAAATTGTTTGCGAAGAACATAAAATCAGATATCAGGAAAAAACAACTGAATACGGAGTGGATAAACAGTGGAAGTATAACAATTTCCACACTTTTACACTTTCATTTTTAAAGCAACTAACAACAACTATTGAAGATATAATTCGACTTCAGGACTATTTGCTGAATAAGCTCAAAGTTGAATCATGAAAAAATCCATCTTCATACTTTATGCCTTTTCAGCTATTTTCGCTAGCCAAGCCCAAATCCTCAAAAAGCCAATTCCGGACAAACTGGTCGTTCTCACGTTTGACGATGCGCCAGCAAGTCAGTATGCTGTGGTAGCTCCCTTACTGGATAAATACGGTTTTGGTGCTACTTTCTTTGTCTGCGAATTTCAACCCAATTATGCTGACAGTAGTCTGTATATGAACTGGCGGCAGATACAGGAATTGGACAAAATGGGCTTTGAAATTGCAAATCACACGCATACCCATGCAAATGTCAGCAAACTAACCCAAGAAGAATTTCACGAACAGCTATCTTATATAGAGGAAAAATGCGACTCTTTGGGAATCGCAAAACCCGGCAACTTTGCTTATCCCGGATATGGATTGAACGCTCAGGCTATAGAATTTTTGCAGGAAAAAGATTATGTATTCGCACGTGCGGGAGGTCGCAGAGCTTATGATCCGTTGAGCGACTATCCCTATCTGATTCCGAGCTGGGCGACGGACGAAACAAATAAAGCTGAAATCATCGCATCCTTTGCTCAGGCTAAAAACGGAAAAATTGTCGTTTTAACCATCCATGGGGTTCCTGATATAGAGCATCCTTGGGTGAATACTCCTCCCGAACTTTTCGAAGAGTACTTAGCCTACCTTTCCTCCAATGATTTTAAAGTCATTCCCATGAGAGACTTGGAAGATTATATTGACGCGGAAAAGGCCAGAAGGCTTATCACTCCTGATTTTGACAGGAAACTCTCTAATTGATATCCGCATAAATTAGGCTTGAAACCAGCCATGCAAGCAGAATTAATCCTTCTTTCTGAAGCTCAAAACACCACTCTTTCCTTTTCTACTTTTGCCCCCTCAAAAATAAAATGAAAGAATGAACCAAAGAATGATCTTCTTGTGTAAAACCCTAACTGTAAACGACTACAGCTAGGTGGTTACAACCAAAATGGACAAGGATCAGGAGGAAAAAGAGGAGAAAAATCAGTTCGAAGAAATGATTCAAGGTCTTATAGACAATAAATATGGTTGCTGTGATGATTTTGTAAATCCCAATACCGTGGCCGGTCTGGGGGAAAATATCAGGGAGGCAAATCAAACGGGAAACTTGCAAATGGCAGGGACAGGCAGTCAGAAAGACTATAAACAGAACACCCTTATCCGCGGGGACAAAATCAAATGGATAGACGATAAAAGTGTGAATCAATTTGAAATGGTCTATGTGAAGAAAGTGGGCAACTTTATTTCACACTTGAACAAAACTTGCTTTACATCCATTAAGAGTTTTGAAAGCCACTACGCGAATTATGAACAAAAGAGTTTCTATAAAAGGCACTTGGATCAATTCAAAAATGAAAAGGGGAGGAAGTTTTCCATTGTGCTCTTTTTAAACCAAGGCTGGCAAGCCGAAGACGGAGGCATGTTGTCTTTGTATCCTGAAGGGAGGTTGCAACAAGACATCTCGCCTATTGGAGGCAGAATGGTGTTCTTTCAAAGCGATGAGATGGAACATGAAGTGCATCCATCCTTTACCCGCGAGCGGAGAAGCATAGCCGGGTGGCTTAAAGATTAGGTTGATATCCGCATCCGATATCGGATGATGCCAGTAGCCATATTTCCTTGCTTTACTGTCCAGAAGACCAATGACGGAAGACCGAAGCGGCCTCAACACCATTGTTGACCAAATCCTTTCTTGTTTTGTCTTTTACTGGCAGAAAACGGGAATACATAAAATTAATTTCCGAAGCTTCATATAAATAAAAGGTGACCCGTCTCCGGATCACCTTTTCAATTCACTTGAGGTACTTTTAATTAAGCCAAATCATATCGATCAAGCATCATTACTTTATCCCAAGCAGCGACAAAGTCCTTCAGGAATTTATCCTTAGAATCTTCACATGCATATACTTCAGCCAATGCCCGAAGTTCAGAATTCGAACCGAAGATCAAATCAGCCCGGGTTCCTGTCCATTTGACTTGACCGGTTTTTCGATCCGATCCTAAGAATGCATGCTGCCCACTATCCGCAGCTTTCCACGTTGTCCCCATATCAAGAACATTCACAAAGAAGTCGTTGGTCAAAGCCCCTGGAGTGGAAGTGAATACTCCAAGCTTAGAATTATCATAATTGGTTTCCAATACGCGTAATCCGCCGATCAGCACCGTCATTTCAGGAGGAGTCAGCTTGAGTAATTGCGCACGATCCACCAGCATTTCCTCAGCTGAGGCTTTGTGCTTAGGTCGATAATAATTTCTGAAACCATCAGCAGCAGGCTCCATAGCAGCAAATGAAGCCACATCGGTCTGGGCTTGACTGGCATCAGCTCTACCCGGAGTGAAAGGTACAGTAATGTCTTTGCCTGCATTCTTAGCAGCTTTCTCTACTCCTGCACATCCTGCCAATACAATCATATCAGCCAAAGAAATCTGCTTGCCACCGGATTGTGCTGCGTTAAATTCCTTCTGAACAGCTTCCAGTTTATCGATCACTTTTCCAAGTTGAGACGGATTGTTTACTTCCCAATATTTCTGTGGAGAAAGTCTGATTCTTGCTCCATTCGCACCTCCACGCATATCAGATCCCCGGAAAGTAGAAGCCGAAGCCCATGCGGTGGAAACCAATTCAGAAACAGAAAGTCCCGAATCCAAAACCTTCGCTTTCAATGAAGCTACATCCTGTTCATTTACCAATTCGTGATTTACTGCCGGGATAGGATCCTGCCAGATCAGCTCCTCAGTAGGAACTTCAGGCCCCAAATAACGTTGGATAGGTCCCATGTCACGGTGCGTCAATTTATACCACGCTCTGGAAAAAGCATCAGCAAACTCTTCGGGATTTTCGAAAAACCGCCTGGAAATCTTCGCATAAGCGGGATCTTCTTTCAATGCAAGATCAGTAGTAAGCATAGCCGGTGCGTGTCTTTTGGACGGATCATGAGCATCAGGAACTGTGCCTGCTCCCCCACCGCCTTTAGGAGTCCACTGGTGTGCACCTGCAGGGCTTTTGGTCAGTTCCCATTCAAATCCAAATAGATTTTCGAAGAAGCCGTTGCTCCATTTGGTAGGAGTAGAAGTCCAAGTCACCTCAAGACCTGAGGTAATGGTGTCGCCTGCATTTCCTTTACCATAGGTGTTTTTCCAGCCCAAGCCCATCTCTTCTATACCGGCTCCTTCAGGCTCATGCCCTACATACACGCCAGGATCAGCTGCACCGTGGGTCTTTCCGAAGGTGTGACCACCGGCAATCAGTGCCACAGTCTCTTCGTCATTCATTGCCATGCGACCAAAAGTCTCTCTTATATCATGCGCTGCTCCGATTGGGTCAGGCTGTCCTTTAGGTCCTTCCGGATTCACATAGATCAGCCCCATATGAGATGCTCCGAGCGGATTCTCCAATACCCTTTCTTCACTGCCGGCATACCTCTCTTGATCTCCAAGCCATTCTCCCTCAGAGCCCCAGTAGATATCCTCTTCCGGCTCCCAAACATCTTCACGTCCCCCTGCAAAACCGAATGTCTTCAATCCCATAGTTTCCAAAGAGACATTTCCTGCAAGAATCAGTAAATCCGCCCAAGAAAGTCTTCTTCCATATTTCTGTTTGATTGGCCAAAGTAGGTATCGTGCCTTATCCAAATTGGCATTATCAGGCCAGCTATTGAGCGGTGCAAATCGCTGGGAGCCTGATCCTGCTCCTCCACGACCATCGGCGATACGATAAGTACCTGCACTATGCCAAGCCATCCGAATAAAAAGTGGGCCGTAGTGACCAAAATCAGCAGGCCACCAATCCTGAGAGTCTGTCATCAGATCCGCAAGATCTTTTTTCACTGCCGCCAAATCCAATTTCTTGAACTCCTCTGCATAGTTAAAATCAGGATCCATTGGATTGGATTTTGAGGAATTTTGACGCAGAATGTTTAGGTTCAACATGTTTGGCCACCAGTCGCGGTTCTTGGTTCCACCACCTGCCGTCTTGTGAATTTCTCCACTTGTAAAAGGGCATTTTGCTTCACTTTCGTTCACATCCCATACAGGATCTGTATAGTTGTGTCCGTTTTCTTTGTTATCCATATGATTAGGGTTTGTTTTTAATAGTTTATGAAAGCTAAATTACGAAAACGATTATTTATGTAATTTAAAATTCAATTGATAAAAACTATGACTCTTTCAGAAATACAATTGAGCACATCAATTCTTCAGCGTATAGTCGACTTTCAAAATACTTAATATCACTCAAATCTCCATGGAAAACCTATGGTTTCTACGTCATCAATTCCCCCAGTTCTTGAGTTTTCAATAAAAGGTGGTATTTTAAGGTTAACTCATTGATAAACGGGGAAACAAGACTGCATTCTCTTTTTCGATATGATTCTCCATACCCAACTCTAAAAACAATTTATTATGGTGACACTTCTCATACTTGTCGGGATCATTCTGCTGCTGGGAGTTATTCTCGTCGGTATTTTCAACAGCTTTGTAAAAAACAAAAACACGGTCAAAGATGCTTGGAGCAATATAGATGTAGCACTCAAGCGACGCTATGATCTTATCCCAAACCTCGTGGAAACTGTAAAAGGCTATGCAAGCCATGAAAAAGAAACGCTGGAAGCGGTAATCCAAGCCAGAAATGCAGCAATAGCAGTACCTTCCGATGATATCAACTCCCAAATCCAGGCAGAAAATCAACTACAAAAAACACTCAGAAGCATCTTTGCTTTAAGTGAGGCTTATCCTGATCTGAAGGCAAACACTAATTTCTTACAACTTCAGGACAAGTTAAATGAGATCGAAGAAAACCTGGAGCGGGCTAGACGCTATTATAATGGCACTGTAAGAGAAAACAATACTTATGGAGAAAGCTTCCCAGGGGTAATTTTTGCCGGAATGTTCAACTACAAACATTTTGACTATTTCGAGGCAGAACCGGAGAGCCGTGAAAATGTAAAAGTGAGTTTTTCCTGATTATAGACCAATGACCTCAAAACACCCGCGATGTTTTGTAGAGATAAGCGCTGTTATGAAATCGAGCATATCGAAGACGACACACAACTTGTCCCGAACTTGCTTCTGGAGAGGGATGATTATTCGCCTGGCGAGATTCTCCCGATCCGCCGCGGCGGATCGGGACAGGCTATCTGACCTCTTAAAACAAAATATAAACAGA
>NZ_JAVDWS010000033.1:0-28792 GCF_031457395.1 Algoriphagus sp. 4150 | reverse complement strand
CGTACACTTGTAAACCAATAAAAGGACTAGCAGAAACAGTCAATCAGTACCTGGATTTAAACGATAACCTGTAAACTATTTTTAGGACGAGTCAGCCTGAAAAAATCCCCCTCTCCCCCTTTTTGAAAGGGGGATTTGCCAAATTTGAACTTCTAGCATTAATTCAAAGTACATACGTGCAGTTAAGTGAATACACATATTATCCTTTTGTAAATCTTATATTTAGCTTACTCAGCCTGACAAGAAAGCCTGATTAGGAGACAGCCTCTTCTTTTGGCTAACCGGGCTTTCCGGACACTTATTTTAACCTGTGGACTCTTCGTCACTCTCATCACCCTACTGCTGTAAAAGAGACCAACAAAAAAAAGAGGTTGTCTCATAACTCATACTTGTCACATTGAGCGAAGTCGAAATGGGCTTAATTAGCACATAAAAGGCTTCGACTTCGCTCAGCCTGACAAGAAAACATGATTATGAGACAGCCGGTTTCTTCATTGCTAATTTACGGGGTCACTTAAAATGCATATCTGAGGGTTACTCCATACGTAGCGGGATCACCAAGTACTGCGGCATAATGTCCTGCATTGCCGGCTGCAGGCAGGAGTTGCTCATAATAGTCTTGATTGAGCAGATTTCTTGCCCAGATGAAGGCAGAGAATCCTTGTTTTACCCTGAAACCTGTCCGGGCATTGACCAACCCATAGCCCTGAATGTTCAGAAATTCGGAAGGAGATGGGCTTGATGAGAATTCAGAGCGGAAGAAAACATCTGATGCGATGAAGAAGCTTCCGTTGTTGCCGAAAAACTTGGTAGATCGTGTGAATTCTCCACCGAAAGAACCTGCCCATTTGGAAACTCCGGGGAGCCTTCCTCCGGAAATATCTTTGAATGCTGACTCACCTCCGGTTTCCTCCAGAGGCACGGGGGCATTTGTGAAAGATTTATACTTGGCATCTGTATAGGCCAACGCTGCATTTACAGAGAAGGACTGGCTAAGGCGTATATTCCCATCCAATTCTAATCCAAGCACTTTAACTTCTTCCGCATTCGCCAAATAACCTCTGTTTACGCCCACTTCAGCTGTCTGTACGAGGGTCTGGTAGTCTTTAATATTGGTGTTGTAGAATGCAATATTTAAAGTTGAGCCTTTAGTAGGGCTGGTTTTGATGCCAAGCTCATAATGAGTCACATATTCCGGTTTCACTTCTGCCAGTTCAAGCAGTGGCTGGCCATTGGAAGTCGGAAGTCCGCCCAAATTGATACCTACCGGCTTGTAGCTCGTCGAGAAAGTACCAAATGCATTTACCTTGTCGTTGAACTGGTAGGCAAGACTGGCCTGGCCCGACCAGTTCTGATTTTCCACATTCGTGGCAAAATTTTGTGAGGAGTAAACTGAGTTTTTGATAGCCAACAACTCAGGATCATTTGTCTCCAAACCGCCATAAGTGACTCTGCTATAGTCTACCTCCTTTTTATCATAATTAAAGCGTATGCCCGGCAGGAAATGCAATTTCTCTGTTATTGCCCAGTCCAATTGGCCAAAGACGGCAGCGCCTACAGATTCCAGGGTAGAAGTGGTTCTGATACCGAAGCCTTCAAGTAACCCCGGAGTAGCCCAAAGTGGGCTGGTGCTACTTTGGGAAAATCTCCATTGTGCAGCTCCTGATTCTTCGGTGTGGTAGGGAGAAGTGTTCAGGTTTTGACTGAGGTAAAATACACCAAATACGCCACTGAGTTTTTCGGAAAAATCACCCGCATACCGGATTTCCTGGGAAAATTGCTCATGTCTGGAAGGTGCCTGTGAGAGCGACAAAACCGGTAACCCTGTGAAATCGCGATCATTGGACGGTCCCCAGTTCCAGTACCTCCAGGCAGTAGTGGATGTTAGTGTGCCTTCCCCTAGATGAATATCTGCATTCAATGATAAGCCTCCCAGATCGTTCTTTGATCGCCAAGGAGTGTCATGATCCACGATTCTGTCAAAGGCATTTCGGGAAGGCAGTTCATAATTAAGATCAGCAATGATTTGTTCGAACCTGCGATAGGGAGCTCTCTGTGTCTCTACCACTCCTGCTACTACCTGGGCATAGCCGTCAGGCCGCTGGGAAGTTGCGTCACCTGCCAGCAGAATTTCCACTTTGCTTGATGGGTTGTAAAGTAATTGTCCTCTAAAGCCTAAGTTATTCAGATCATTGATGTATTTACCCGTGGCTATGTTTTCGATGGTGCCATTACGCTGAGTGCCGGAGAAGGAGGCTCTTGCAGCCAGTTTCTTGGAAAGTGGCCCTGTAATGGAGGCTTTGACCTGAACATAACCGTAATTGCCATAGCTAAGCTCCACAGTGCCTTCAGGTGTGTAACTCGGAAGCCTTGTGGTAATATTGAAGGCTCCGGCTGTGGTGTTTTTTCCGAAAAGTGTACCTTGAGGGCCACGGAGTACTTCTATTTGCTCAATATCAATAAAATCCAATGCAGTGGCAGCAGGACGCGCGAAATACACTCCGTCTACATAGAATCCAACTCCGGGATCAATCCCATCATTAGTCAATCCAAAAGTAGAGCCCATACCCCGTATGTTTAGCGTAGTATTTCTGGGATTTGAAGAATAGAGCTGTACTGTAGGCACGAGCTCTTTGATTCGGTTGACATTGAATGATCCGGATTCTTCTAATTTCGGGCCACCTACTACTGAAATTGGTATAGGTACTTTTTGGACCTCCTCAGATCTTCTTCGTGCAGTGATCAGCACCTCTGCCAATTCAGCATCATTCTCCAATGTTACAGAAAGTGGATTTTTTGGGATTTCGGAGAGCTCTTGGATGTATTCTTTGAAAGCCACAAAATTTATCTGGAGTTTGGCAGGAAATGAGCCGGGAGCTTTCAGGGAAAACTCACCATTTTCATTTGTGATGGTATAGTTGTTTGTCCCTTTGATAAGGACTGTTGCCCCGATCAACGGCAGGTTTTCAGAATCCAGAATAATTCCATCGATAGTGGATTGTGCCTTGGCCTGGGTTAGCCATAACAGAAGGCTAAAGGTGATAAGTAGATGATTTTTCATTCTTTCTAGGTTTATAGGTGGTTTCTTAACAGACCAAATACGTTATTCATATCTAATTGGTAGGAATAATAGGCAAATGTAGATTTTCTTTTTGTTTTTTGGTTATGATTAGATCAAATATTTTTTTGACTTGTAAGAAGTAGGAGAGGAGTCCGCCTGCCTTAACTCTTTTTACCAAATATTTCTTTTCTACTAAGCGGGACAAGGACGTTGGATAACCAAAGGGGGATTCGAACCCCCATACATGGTTTTGCTGACCATTGCCTATCCACTCGGCCATTTGGTTGTTCAAAATTAATAATTCATACAAAATCGATAGGAATAATTGTTTTTATAAATTTGAATCCTTAATCTTGTTTCACAATAACCAATCAAAACTATGGCAGCACAGAATTATCGATTTGAAACGCTCCAACTTCATGCAGAATAGGAGCCGGATAAGAAATCAAAGGAAGTATGACTACTTGTATCATTGTAGGTAATCATATTAGAATTTCGTTATCTGCATGAATGCACATACTAGAATTATGTCCGGTTTCACCCTGAAAAAATCCCTCCACGACAGTCGTCGGGACAGGCTCTTGCCCTCCGCCGCGGCGGAGGGAATTGCCAAATTTGAACCTCTGGCATTAATTCAAGGCACGTACGTTCAGTTAAGCGAATACACATATATTAAAATCACTAAAACCTCTTCATCTTCAAAGAAAAGATGTTTTATTTAAATCTAATTCATACTAAAATGATATAAATAATATGAAAAACTCCTTTCAAAATATACAGCCCAAACAAAATACCGGCAAATATTTCAGATTTCGGATCTTGGGAAAAGGGCCAACGCTCCTGATTCTTGGAGGCTCCTCTTCAGACTGGGAGAATACACTGGAGCTGTTGGCTTCGAACTATACGTTGGTTATTCCCACTTTTTCTAAAGCTGTTCTTGACCGTCAGCTGAAAGAAGATGATCCGATAAACTATATTCAGCGCTTGCTGGATGAACTCCGGATTGAGCGGTTTTCTATACTGGCGCATTCTGTAAGCAGCTGGATAGGGCTGAGCTTGGTAGCAAAATATCCCAGTCGTATCCATAAGTTGATCCTGGCCAATTTGCCTTCAGCCATTGAGGATAAATCAGGTTTTGTGAGACTTCATCAGGAGCTGATAGGTAAGAAAGGTATTTTGAAACCAGAACTATCCGCGTTTTGGTATGATAGGATTTTCTGCCAATTAGGTTTCCTAAATGAATTGAAGGAAGTATTAAAATCAACTCCTTTTCTATTGATCGCGGGAGAGACTGATCGTTTTTTCTCAGAAGAGAAGTTGATCAACTGGTCCAATCTTGAGAAAGCAAATCTAAATCTGGAAGTCATTCGATATGCAGGTCATTTTAGTATGAAGGACAATCCCTGGTATTTTAGTGCCATTGTCAAGGAATTCCTGCATAGCAAGGATACCCCTTTCCTAAAATCAAGAATGGCATGAGAACTACTGTCAGATCATTTTTAGGCTTCAATAAGGCTTTTGAGCTTAATCGTAAATCGGACAGGAAAAATCAAGGGCTGCTCTACCGCAAGTATTACGGTTCCCCGAATTCAGGAAAGACTTTATAACAATACTATACTATGTGGTCTATTATCAATCAGTACAGGAGAGCCCTACTCGGGCTCTCTTGTCTACCATTTTGAAATGGGATTGATAACCAAATATATAGCATAAAAAAGGGGCCGCGCCAACGACCCCTGATTTCAGCTAAGAATTTAAGTGCGCTAACACATTATTTACTTAACATCATTTCAAATGTACCGAATTTTAGTACAAAAGAGGATCTTATGGATCTTGCTTTTGGGCATTATGCCCATCCAATTAGCTTCAGCCCAGTCAGACACCTATCCGCTGAAAGGTGTAATAGTGGATGCCGAAGGAATACCTATTCCCGGAGTTAACATCATTGTACAAGGTACCCTTTCGGGAGCCGCCACAGGTATTGATGGCGACTTCTCTCTGGAGGTGAGCGGGAAGGAGGTTTTAGTCGTATCAGCCATAGGTTATTTCACCGCCACCATTCCTATAAGTAACAGAACGGAATTGTCTATTGAGCTGCAAGAAGATCAGCAAGAACTAGGGGAGGTTTTAGTGGTTGGCTATGGTGTTCAAAAGAAAACAGACCTCACAGGCGCTGTGTCATCCGTTTCGAAAGAGTTTTTTGAAGAACTTCCTGTGGCATCCATTGACAAAGCGCTTCAGGGGGCAATAGCCGGTGTGCAGGTGACCTCAACTTCGGGACAACCCGGTTCCGGTGTTAGTATCCGAATCAGGGGAGGGGCATCTGTCCAGAGCGGCAATGAACCCCTGTATGTCATTGATGGCTTTCCTGTCTACAATAATTCAATCTCAGCTGGTGTGGCAAGTGGGTCAAATGTGAACCCCATGGCAGGAATAAATCCTAATGACATAGAAACCATTACTGTGCTGAAAGATGCTTCATCCACCGCAATCTATGGGTCAAGAGGTGCGAATGGAGTGGTAATTATCACTACCAAAAACGGTAGGCAAGGTCAGGCTCAGGTGAGCTATGAGAACTCTATCGGCGTACAATCAGTAATCAAAACGCTGGATTTATTGGATGCACAGGGTTTTGCGAGAGTCCGTAACGAGGCACTGTTCGAAAAAAATCCGGCGTTGGGTACTAACCAATATTTATCCGAGACGGAAATCAGTGCTCTGGGTCCCGGAACCGATTGGCAAAGGGAAGCATTCCGGAATGCAATGGTGCAAGATCACCAGGTGAACATCCAAGGAGGCACCGATAAAATCCGGTACTTGGTTTCGGGAAGCTATTTCAATCAGGAAGGCGTAATCAAGAATACAGGTTTTGATCGGATTAACTTCCGGTCTAATCTGAGTGCAGATCTTTCCAAGAAATTCTCTTTTGGTTTGAATCTTAATGGCAGTCAGTCCAACTCGGAAATTGCACCTTCCGGACTTGTATCGGCACTGCTGCTGATGCCTCCCACTGCTACTATTTACGAAGAGGATGGCAGCTATACCTTGAGAAATCCTTTTGAAAACATCATTTCAAATCCAATTGCTTCGCTCAATGAGCAGAGCAATGAAGCCCAGACCCTCAGGATTTTGGCTAATATATTCGGAGAGTATGAATTGGCGAAAAACCTGAAGCTGAAAGTGTCTATTGGCACGGATCTACAAAACCAAAAAGAGAGAAGCTATATTCCATCCACCTTATATGAAGGTATTACAGTCAATGGACAGGCTAGATTGGGTACGGTATCTACGCAATCCTGGCTAAATGAAAATACCCTGAACTACCGGAGTTCATGGGGAAAGCACAATTTTGATGGGCTGGCAGGATTTACTCAGCAGGAGTTGGTAAGTGAGGGATTTAGTGCGGGAGCACAGGATTTTGTGACTGACGAACTTACGTTTAATAACCTGGGGAGCGGAGCCTCCGCATTAATTCCCGCTTCCAACAATTTTCGCTGGGGACTGCTCTCTGTTTTGGGGAGAGCAAATTATAATTTTGATCAGCGCTACTTTCTGACAGCCAGCATGAGAGCTGATGGTTCATCCAAATTTGGTGCTAATAACAAATGGGGATATTTCCCTTCTTTGGCAGGAGCTTGGAATATCTCCAAGGAGAACTTTTTCCAATCACTAAATTCTAAAATTTCTGAATTGAAAATAAGAGCCAGTTATGGTGAAACAGGCAATCAGGAAATAGGGATATTCCAGTCACTTTCTACCCTAAGCGCGGTCCGCCTATTGCTTGGCCCCAATTTTCAGACAGGTTTTACTCCGGATCGGATAGCAAATAACAACTTGGGTTGGGAAACTACTGTTCAGACTGACTTTGGCGTTGATCTGGGACTGTTTCAAAACAGGATAGTTTTTACGGCTGATTTTTACAGAAAAAAGACCTCTGATCTCCTACTGAATGTCCAGATTCCCTGGACATCAGGACACTCCAGCTCGCTGCAGAACTATGGTTCTGTGGTGAACCGTGGGCTGGAGCTGTCTCTGGCGACGGTTAATTTCGAAGGTGATTTCAACTGGAATTCCCAGCTGAACTTTTCACTGAACAGGAATGAGGTAATTAAAATCGGCAATGGTCTCGATTATATTTTGACAGGTAATTTTAACGGCGATTTTATCATTAAAGTGGGCGAGCCATTAGGATCCTTCTATGGGGCTTCTTCTGCAGGAATTCTTCAGGAAGGTCAGGTGGAAACTTTAGGTGCTTTAACGGGAAAAACCAATCCAAGACCCGGTGACAGGATTTTTGAAGACATAGATGGAGATGGGGTGTTCTCCAGCGCAGGCGATCGCAAAATTGTGGGAAATGCACAGCCTGACTTCATTTTTGGATTCAATAACTCATTTAGCTATAAGGGATTTGATCTCAATTTCACCATATACGGTTCAATCGGAAATGAAATACTTAACGGCAACAGCCAAGTATTGGAGTTGTTGAACGGCCAACAGAATGCGCTTGCGTTAGCTAATGATCGCTGGACAAGTTCCAACCCCGATACAGACGTTTCGAGGGCATCTTCGGATCCCCGAAATATATTCTATGACCGCTTTGTGGAGGATGGTTCATTCGTCAGATTGAGAAATATCACTTTTGGATATACACTTCCATCCAGTTGGGTTGAATCGATTTCCCTGAATTCCATGCGGGTTTTTGTCAGTGGCCAGAATTTATTGACTTGGACTAAGTACTCGGGATTTGATCCGGAGGTGACCTCAGTAGACAACACCATCACCCAGGGTTATGATACAGGTATTTATCCTGCTGCCAAAACTGTCTCAGCCGGTCTTAAAGTAATATTCTAAAGACATTTACTATGAAAAATCATAACAAGCTCCTCATTTTACTAGTAGGATTTACTTTATCCTATTCCTGCGTCTCATTGGATGAAAAGCCTGAGTCCAACCTGACTTCCAACCAGTTTTACAGAACATCTGAAGATGCCGTCGCCGCAGTAAATGCCATCTACCATCGCATGTTTACGGAATGGCTGGTTCTGTTCAACCGGCAGCTAATGATGTTTGAAATGGCCACAGATGATGTGGTGGCAGGCCCGAGAACCCGCAGTACCCAAGTGATTGACCTGTCTAGTCTGAATCATGTCCCCGCCAATACAGGAGTAGAATGGTCCTGGCAATACACCTATGACGCGATCAATCGGGCAAATATTGCAATAGAGAAGATACCGCTAATACCTGAGACAGAAATCAACCCTGAGCTGAGAAACAGGCTGATTGCTGAAGCCCGGCTACTGCGGGCCTGGAATTATTTCAATCTGGTCAGATGGTTTGGGGCTGTGCCGCTGGTATTAAAAGAATCTACGGCATTGACAGAAGAATCTTTAAATGTAACGAATGCCAGTGAAGAGGCTATTTACAGTCAAATACTAGAGGACCTCCAAGCTGCTGAAGGTCTTCCTGCTCCCGGTTCTTATTCTTCAAATGAAGTAGGCAGAGCCACTTTGGGCACGCAGAAGGCCTTGATGGCTAAGGTTCATTTGACACGCCAAAATTGGAGTGAAGCTGCCTCAACACTGAAGGAGTTGATAGATTCGGATTGGTACCAGTTGTATGACGACTTCAATAAGGTCTTTGACCCCGCTTTCAAAAACGGCCCCGAACATATTTTCTCCATTCAGTTTAACGGGGATCCGGCAGTCACAAATGGCGTGGCCTGGTACTCTATGCCTTTCGAATTCAATGGGGAGTTTGTGGATGCTCCAAATCTTGGCGGAGGATTGTATGAAAGTTTTGAGTCTGGGGATAAGCGAAAAGACAGGACGCTGGCCAAAGAAATCACTAATCCTCAAACAGGCCTGAAGGTACTACTTCAAAACCTGACTTATGTCAAATATTTTGACTCGGCGACTCCATTTAATCAGCAGCAAAGCCGTGTAAATATCCCGCTACTTCGATACGCTGATGTACTGCTCATGTATGCAGAAGCATTGAATGAGCTGAATGGGCCAAGCGCCGAAGCACAGGAATACCTGAACAGGGTAAGAATTAGAGCCGGGATTCCGGAGATAGCCCAGCTTGGGAATTCACTATCAAAAGATGGATTTCGGGAATATGTCTTTGAAGAAAGGCGGAAAGAACTTGCGCTGGAATATCACCGCTGGTTTGACTTGAGCCGAAGAGGGCCTGACTATTACGTCTCCAAACTTAAATCGGCAGGAAAATCCAATGCGGCTCCCCGCCATGTGAAATTTCCCATTCCACTGCGGGAACTTCAGCTCAACCCAAATCTAAGCCAAAGCCCTGACTGGGCAGGATTTTAATTCTAAACTATATAAAAATGAACATACTAAAAACTACACTGATTCTTGGATCCGTTCTTGGATTAGGATTGGTGACCTCATTTATCCATCAAAGTGCCCGCAAAGATACCACCGCTGTAACAGTCAAGCCAAATGTGGTATTGATACTTGCAGATGATCTGGGATACTCGGATATCGGTTCGTACGGCTCAGAAATTGCTACCCCAAATTTGGATCAACTGGCTGCTGACGGAGTCCGTTTCACCCATTTTTATAATGTGGGGATCTGTGCTCCGACCCGGGCTACCTTACTTACCGGTCAGTACCAGCATGATGCGGGAGTGGGGTATTTTGCAGTGAATCTGGGGATTCCCGCCTATCAGGGCTACCTCAATGAAAATACCGTGACCATAGCAGAGGCTTTGAAGGAGAATGGGTATAAAACACTCCTTTCCGGAAAGTGGCACGTGGGCAACGATTCTCTCCATTGGCCAAATCAGCGTGGGTTTGATGAGTTTTATGGATTCACCGGAGGTGCAAGTAATTTTTTTCAGCATATTCCATTCTCTGAAAAACCGATTGAGCTTCATCGAAACAATGCCCGTTTTGAGGTAACGGATCCGGACTATTACATGACCAATGCAATTGCTTCAGAAGCGATTGAACAGGTGAAAGGAGCGGGAGATCAGCCTTTTTTTCTATATCTCGCATTCAACGCTCCCCATTGGCCACTTCATGCGCTTCCTGAGGATATAGAAAAATATAAGGGGAAGTATGATGAAGGATGGGATGTGTTAAGACAGGATAGGTTTGAAGGATTGAAAGAAAAAGGTTTAGTCTCCGACGATTTTAAACTATCTCAAAGACCATCGACAATTCCGGCATGGGAGTCACTTTCACCACAAGACAGGGAAATCTGGGCAAGAAAAATGGAGGTGCATGCAGCTATGGTGGATAATATGGACCAAAATATTGGTCGTTTGATCAGCCATCTTAAAGCTACCGGCCAATTTGAGAACACGGTGTTTTTCTTCCTCTCCGATAATGGCGCCGCCGGTGAAAATACTGATCGTGCAGCTACAAGGCCTGATCCAAACGGTCAGCCCAACTTTAATCAGGGGCCGCCGGACTTAGCTAATTTGGGTGAGATTGGAACTGCAGATTCTTACACCTCCGTGACGCACCACTGGGCTTATGCGCTGAATACACCCTTTACTTACTGGAAGACATTTCCCCAAGAAGGAGGGATCGCCACTCCTTTCATAGCAAGCTTCCCCGCACGGTTTGCAGGCAGTAAAATTGTAGAGGGAAATGGTCATTTGATTGATTTGCTTCCCACAATTCTTGATTTGACAGGATCTACTTATCCTGAAAATTACCATGGAAACAGCATCCTTCCTTTAGTCGGGAAATCCCTTGTGCCCGTGCTGGATGGTCATTCTTTGGCCAAAACAGATACGCTCTACTTTGAACGTGGAGGAAACAGAGCTGTAAAGGCCGGGAAGTGGAAAGCTTTGGCGCTGAAAGGTGGAGATGATTGGAAATTGTATGATTTGGAAAAAGACCGCTCTGAAATAACAAACCTTGCAGAAATAAATGTTGAGGTGTTGTCCCAACTTAAAAATTCCTTTGATCAGTGGGCAAGGAACCATCATGTTGTAAACACAGATTCCTTGCTAAAGGCAGCTCCTGCGGGAGCTTCGATGCTTCGGTTTGAAAAAGGGATAGAATCGACTATCGAAAACTAATCAATGGGGAAGTCACAATAGTGTAGTGTATTTTGGGAGTAAAACAGCTTGGGTTTATTATTAATTTAAAAAGTGGCTCTTAGGGAGTCACTTTTTTATTTTTGGGAGGTCTTAAAATTTTGTACTTTGAGGCGATTTTAGAAGTAATATGATATCCAAACGAGCAAAATACGCAATCAAAACCATCCTTTTTATAAATGATCATCCTGAATTGACTCCGGTTTCCGCAAAATTAATTTCGGAAAGGGAACGTATTCCATACAAGTTTTTAGAAAATATTCTTCGGGATCTCAAATCCCATCAACTAGTCAAAAGTATCCGTGGTGCTGAAGGAGGCTATACCCTTGGAAAGGATCCTGAGGAAATTTCCATTGCCCAGATCATGAGGATAGTGGATGGGCCAATTGCGCTGATTCCATGCATCTCTGAACGTTACTACGAGGCCTGTGCGGAATGTGAAGATGAAGAAACCTGTAGAATCCGAAAGCTTTTTAATGAAGTGAGATCGGAAATGCTGCCGGTGTTAGAACGGCCGATTACCACGTTAAAGTAACTGTTGGGTTTTGCCCAAGCATACTTTCCTAGAGCTTCTATGGTTTATCATTTTCAGGATTGCAGTTTGATTGGATAAACTCAATGTGCCCTTCTTCAAAGCTTTTGCCCATCTTCTTGGTTTATATTTCTGCGTAAGATTCTAAAGTATTGATCGGTTACCATACATTTCCTGCAACTGCGGGATGGGGTTTAGTGGTTAATAAAGTGTTGAAGCTGATTTTTTTTATTTCCGGAACTAATTGGAAATAGCCTTTTCTTCTGCCTGAGGTAATTTTCCATTACCTTCGCGCCATGGAAAATATACCTCCCTGCCCCGCATGTAACTCGCCGTATGGCTATGAAATGGATGATAAATTGGTGTGCCCAGAGTGTAGCTATGAGTGGAAACCGGATGAAATTCAGGAAGAAGCAGTAGAAACATTAGTCGTCAAAGATGCCAACGGAACTATATTGGCTGATGGTGATTCGGTGACAATTGTGAAAGATCTTCCAGTGAAAGGGGCTCCCAAACCAATCAAGGCAGGAACTAAAGTGAAAAGCATCAGACTGGTAGAAGGAGATCATAATATCGACTGCAAGATCGATGGTTTTGGCTCTATGGCACTGAAAAGTGAATTTGTAAGGAAAGCATAGGGATTTTGGATTTTCATGTTTCCCACTGATTTATGCTGATAACTACGCAGGTTAAAGCTGGTTTTTGAGTACAAAAAGTCTTTTTATCATATTTTAAAAAAGTTAAGTAAGCAATGGGATGCGATAGATTGACCACATCCCACTGCTTACTGAAAACTGATCACTGTCTACTTTCCAATAGGTGTTTCATCCACTTCTACATCTCCTACCAAGTATTGCATTCCGTCTAAATAAAACTGCAATAAGTCCGGATTTTCGAAACTTTGCCCATTATGGGACGGGGAACAATAGAGCACATGACCTTTGCCTTCTTTTCTGATCCAGGCCACATAGGTTACACCTTCCAATTGCTCAGTTTCTTTTCGCTGACCTTCAATTTCAGCATTGTTGAAATACAGCAAGGGTTTGAAATCCAAGGAGCTGTATGCTCCGTTGTAAAAGTAAGGTTCATCGACGTGAGTAAAGCCTCCGGATGGGAAGGCCTTGACCAAAGGATGATTGGGATCAACCAAGCGAACATTGATAGCCTGTTGCTTGGGATGGTAATCAAAGGATCCGCCGATTAATTTAGAAAAATCCATGGAGTTATTGAGCGTGGTATTTCCACCATGGATCACAAATAATCCACCTCCTTTTTTCACATGATTAATGATATTTTGCTCAAGTGTCGCAGCTTTTTTCCAGACTTCCACACTATCCAAATTTGAATCCTCACTGAGTTTGTCTACAAACAGATTTCTATACTCAGGCTTCGAGTTGGTGTTGTTGAGGATCAGCAGGTCAAATTCTTTTAGCCGGTCTTTTTCAATCATTTCTATATCACTACTGGAAGTCACTTCAAATGCGCCGCTTTTCTCCCCTAGGATTTCAAACATGGCTTCGGTATGGGGATTTACCCAATGCACAAATCCGGTGTGCAATGAAAACACGAGTACCTTCTTTTTATTTTTAAAGGGAAATCTTGCCTTTTCTGGGGCTAAATCGGTGATTTTGTCTTTCCAGTCCTGATCTAACGGAATCTCTTTTGGGTTTTGTGCAAGAGCGAAATTGACACCTGTTAGGAAAACGATTCCGTAGATTATAATCTTCTTCATGGGGTAATTGGATAAATGGGCTGAACGATAATTTAGAATTCTATATCTTTAAATTCTATCCCAATAACCTGAATTTTATATGATATTCAAAAGAATTTTCTGTGTACTGGCTGTTAGTCAATGTTTAATGACTGTGGCTTATGCGCAAAAAGTAACATTGAAAGAGACCGAAACCGGAATTGATTTCGTGATTGACAATCAGCCAGTTCTAACTTACCAAACGGCTGTAGCCGACGTGCCGGAAGGCATAAAAAAAGATTTTGCAAAATCCGGATTTATTCATCCCCTAAAGTCCCCATCGGGCCAAGTGCTTACCAGAATTCAACCGAAAGACCATTATCATCACTACGGAATATGGGGCCCTTGGACCCGTGCCACCATCAGCGGTAGGGAGGTGGATTTTTGGAATTTGGGAGATCAAAAAGGGAGAGTGGATTTTTCACATGTGCTCTCAAAAAAAGAAGCAGGTGGAGCAGCTGAGCTCAATGTGAGACAGAATCACCTGGATCTCAAAGCTCCCGAAGCTGAGCGCATTGCCATAGCCGAGGATCTTCGCATCAAGGTGAAGCCTGCGGACAAAGGCCGCTACATGGTGGATTACACCACTACAATTGAGACTACTATTCCCGGAGGAATTCTTCTTGATGATTACCGCTATGGAGGCGGAATTGGTTTTCGGGCCACAGAGAAATGGGGTTCTGACAACAGTACTGTTTTGACCTCCGAAGGAGATGCCAGAAAGACTGCAGACAGCACCAATGCCAAGTGGATCCTTGTGCTGGGAGAAACTGACGATGTCTCCGGAGAAAGTGGCATTCTGTTTTTAAGCCATAATACCAATAAATCCCATCCTGAACCTCTACGGGTCTGGCCTGAGAATAATTACGATGGAATAGGTAATGTCTTTGTGGAGTTCACACCGATCCGCCATGATTCTTGGGAAATTCTGCCCAATCAGCGCTATACGTTGAAATACCGGATGATTGTTTTTGACGGTAAGATGACAGCTGAAGAAGCAGAAGGATATTGGAAGGCTTTTGTGAAATGAGAGTAGTTAAGTAGACCGTCTCAGTGGTCCGTCTCAGTTAGTATAGAGTACTTACTGTTGAATAAATAATAAATGGAAACCCAAAACTAGATAACCCATTATGAATATAAAAAGAAGAGAATTTATCAAAAACAGTGCTTTGGCAAGCGTAGCGATTGGCTTTCCTACAATTGTGCCTGCCTCGGTTTTTGGAAAAAATGCACCGAGCAATAAAATAAATATAGGGCAAATAGGCTGTGGGAGAATTGCAAGAGATCATGATTTACCGGGGGTAATGCGTCATGACATAGCCCGTGTAATCGCTGTTTCTGATTTGGATAGCAATCGGATGGTAGATGGTAAAAAGCGGGTGGAAGAATACTACGCCAAGAAAATGGGAAAACCCTATCTGGACGTAATCCAATACGGCGATTATAAGGAGATGCTTCAGAATAAGGATATAGATGCTATCGTAATCAGTACTCCCGATCACTGGCATTCCCAGCCTGCGATGGAGGCTTCCCTCGCCGGAAAGCATGTTTATCTACAGAAGCCTACTTCTTTGACGATTCGTGAAGGGAGACAGCTGGTAGATGCGGTGAAGAAGTCAGGAACCGTACTTCAGCTTGGCACCCAGCAGAGATCAAGCGAGCAATTTAGAATTGCAGCTGAACTGGTAAGAAATGGCAGAATAGGCAAGCTGCATACCGTAAGAGTCGGCTTGCCTGGCGATCCTTCCGGTCCTGAAGCTGCTCCAATGCCCGTTCCTGCAAATTTGAATTACGATATGTGGTTGGGATCTACTCCCGAGGTTCCATATACTGAGATAGGTGTCCATCCAGCCATAGGCTACGACAGACCGGGGTGGCTGAGACTGGAGCAATATGGTGCAGGGATGATTACCGGATGGGGTCAGCATCACTACGATTCTGCTGCTTGGGGCATGGATACTGAATTGACAGGACCTAGATACATTCAGGCTGTGGCTGAGTTTCCACAGTCAGGACTTTGGGATGTGCACGGCGACTTTTATGCCAAAGCGGAGTACGATAATGGTATTGTCATGTACACCAGTGGAGGCTATCCTAACGGTATTCGCTATGAAGGTACAGAGGGATGGATATGGGTATCCCGTGGGAGTTATGTGGCCTCTGCCTCCGATCCTGTAGCACAGGGTGAAAGTGCCAAGGCTCTGGATGCTTCAGATCCTAAGATCTTGCAATCGGTGATCGGACCTGACGAGATTCAGTTGATCAAAAGCGATGAACATCACGGCAACTGGCTGGAAGCTATACAGGGGAATGCAGATTTACTTTCTCCCGTAGAAATCGGTCACCGTTCCTGCTCAGTTTGTTTGGTGACACATATTTCCATGAAGCTGGGTAGAAAGCTGGAATGGGATGCCGAAGCTGAGCAATTCATTAACGATCCGGAAGCCAACGCCATGTTGGAAAGACCTCAGCGGGCACCTTATGGTACTAATTATGTTAAAGTCTAATTAAAGAATATTTTGAAAAATATAGCTCTTGTAGCCATTGCGGCAGGGATATTACTCTCCTGCGAAAATAAAGAACATGTGAGTGAACTTCCTGAATCGAACGCTGAGATTACAATAATGTCCTTAGATCCCGGACATTTTCATGCCGGGCTCATCCATAAATCCATGTATCCTCAGGTGGATTCCACGGTATATGTCTTTGCTCCGGAAGGCGCTGAACTGAAAGATTATTTGAATCGTCTGGCAGGGTACAATAATCGGGAAGAGGATCCCACTGCCTGGAATCTGCAGGTAAGTACAGGAGATGATTACTTGGAAAAAATGATTGCTTCCAAGTCCGGCAATGTGATGATGGTAGCCGGGAAAAATGACCGCAAGATTGATTACATCGCTGCAGCCATATCCAATGGAATCAATGTATATGCAGATAAGCCTTTGGTGATTGACAAAAGTGGGTTTGATAAGCTGGTGAAGGTTTTTGATGAAGCAGGCCAAAAGAATCTTCTGCTCTACGATATCATGACTGAGCGGTTTGAAATCAGCACAATTTTACAAAAAGAGCTCTCCATGGTACCGGCAGTTTTTGGCAAATTGGAAAAGGGTACGCTTGAAAATCCCGCAATTACCAAAGAGTCGGTTCATCATTTCTTTAAATATGTATCAGGAAACCCGCTGATAAGACCGGATTGGTTTTTCGATACAGCTATAGAAGGCACGGGAATAGTGGATGTGACCACTCACTTGGTGGACCTGATTCAGTGGGAAGCTTTTCCGGATGTGATCTTGGACACGACTGATGTGGAAATGCTTACTGCGAGACTTTGGCCAACCCTATTGGATTCAGCTCAATTTAATCTGGTGACCGGCAAAACGGAATTTTCTGATTTCTTATTGAAGAATGTGTCTGACAATAAGCTGAGTGTGGACAGCAACGGAGAAATGAACTACACGCTGAAGGGTGTGCATTCCAAAGTAAGCGTGATTTGGAATTTTCAGGCGCCGGAAGGGGCTGCTGATACACATTATAGCATGATGCGTGGTACCAAGGCGAATTTAATCATTCAGCAGGGACAGGCTGAGAATTATGTGGCTACGCTATATGTTGAGCTGCTGGACGGTCAGGATGAAGCGTTGATTTCTCTGGTAAAGAATGACTTGCAGGAGCGTTTTCCAGGGCTTGATTTGGAAAAAACAGCTGATGGAAAATACAAGATTCTTATTCCGGAAAAATACCATAATGGGCACGAAGCTCACTTTGCCCAGGTTACTGAGAAGTACTTGGAGTATTTTACCAACAATAATATGCCTGCTTGGGAAGTGCCGAATATGCTGGTAAAGTATTATACTACTACCGAAGCGTTGAAAAAAGCGGAAGAATAATAGGATAATTCTAAACAGGAATACCAAAAAATAGGTTGGTTAGTTAAGTTCATGATTTATGGATTAACTGATCAACCTATTTCTGTTTCCAAACCTACAGTAGCCATTGCCGGGGCAGGAGGATATGTGGGGCGATGGTTTATCTATCATTTCCGGCATAAGTACAACATCATAGCACTGAGTCGCAAAATACCCCAGGTAAAAATCCACCGTTGGGTAATGAATAGGTTTAAGAAATATCCGGAAAATCAGCCTAATTGAATTATAGGATACTTACTTTTAAGTAGATTCTTACCATAATTTCAAATTTTTAAAAACTATGGATTACTTAAGTTTTAAAAACGGCGATAAACTTCCCATCCTGGGACTCGGAACATGGAAAAGCAAACCCGGAGAAGTGAGCCAGGCTGTATATTGGGCCATTGAGGCAGGGTATAGGCACATCGATTGTGCAGCAGTGTACCAGAACGAAAATGAAGTAGGGGAAGGAATCGCCAAAGCAATTGCAGAAGGATTGGTGAAGCGGGATGAGCTTTTTGTGACTTCCAAGCTCTGGAACAGTTCCCATAAAAAGGAGCAGGTGCTTCCTGCTTTAGAGAAATCACTGGCTGACCTGAAGCTGAATTATGTAGATTTATATTTGATACATTGGCCGATTGCTTTCAAAGCGGGAGTTGGCTTTCCCAAAAGCAGAGACGACTACTACACTTACGATGAAGTGTCACTTGCAGAAACTTGGAAAGCTATGCAAGAATTAAAAGAAAAAGGACTTGTCAAGCATATAGGGGTATCCAACTTCAATCAGAATAAATTAAAGGAGTTGCTGAAACTGGGAGGACAATCGCCGGAAATGAATCAAATAGAAATGCAGCCCTATCTGCCACAAGAAGGATTGGTAAGTTTTTGTGAAGAGCATGGTATTTTGATGACTGCCTATTCGCCTTTGGGTTCTCCTGATTCCAGAGCGGATAGACATAAAAATGACCCAAAATTGCTGATGGATCCGGTGGTGAAAGAGATCGCTGACAAGCATAAAATGGGAATAGGACAGATCCTTATCGCTTGGTCTATTGCCAGGGAAATTGCCGTTATTCCAAAATCAGTTAACAAGGAACGGATCATAGAAAATTTGGCTGCTGCGAGTATCAATTTGGATGACCATGATATGATGGAACTGCGGGATATAGGAATAAACCACAGATTTATAGATGGGTCATTTTTCACGGGAGAAGACAGTCCCTATGAAACATCCGATCTGTTTGATGGAAATTAGACCTCATGAGTTTGGAAAACCAACGTGTAAATGGGATTCGAGGATATGCTAATGCCACTCAAAAATTTATTGAGGCTACATTATCACTTGACTTTTCGGATCTGCATCGGGACTTTATAGAATTTATACCCAAGAAGAAGCCATCTCAACTATTGGATATAGGGGCAGGAATAGGCAGAGATGCTTGGGAATTATCAAAAATGGGACATTCTGTAGTCGCTGTGGAGCCAACTAAAGAGTACCTTGAGGAGGGAAAACGATTGTTTGACATCCCAGAGATAAAGTGGATAGACGATTCATTGCCAAATCTAGCACTGCTTACCATGTGTAATCATTTTGATTTTATTTTGGCATCGGGAGTCTTTCATCATCTTGACAGCAACGATCAAAAAACAGCTATAATAAGAGTATCACAACTTTTAAGAACCAAAGGTGTTTTTGCCCTCAGTCTTCGCAATGGGCCTCCAGGAGTTGGTACTTGGGTTTTTCCTACAGATAGTTTTACTACGATTAAGAATGCTAAGTCATGTGGTCTAGACTTATGCTTGAGAATGGATAACCAGCCAAGTTTACTTAGGGGCAAAGAAAATGTCACCTGGTCAAAATTAGTATTTCAGAAAAGGTAAGGGGATCTGTTTTCTCATATTTTTCTAGTCTAATCTTCTACTTCCAATGCCTCCAATATATCCGCGAGTTCATCAAAGTCTTTCAGTCCAGGCTTGATTTCCTCTCCACCCGAAAGGGAAATTCCATATAAGCCTAGCTCCTGAATCAGGTCTTGTACGTTTGCTGCTGTAATTCCTACACCCAAGATTACCCTGCAGTTTTTGCTTAGTAATTTTATAGCTTCCTTATCCTTTTCATCCAGTACTTCGTGGGTAGAGATGACATGGAAAATTATTCCGGATTCATTGAGTTTCTCAGCTACTTCCAATTCTATGTGTCGGACCTCTTGGAGATCCATTTTATAAATTAATCCAACCCCTTTGCCTTCCAATTCCTCCAGAGGCTCGATTCTGTCGTGCTCAACCCAAGTAAGATTTGGGTAACTCTGCAAAATTTCCAAGACTTGGTCCCCATTATAATTCGTGAATTCCCCGACAAATTCGAGACCGGAAACCCACCCTGTGATTTCATTAAACTGGGTAGGAGTGATAAATTTTTCAGACGCTTCTTCTACGGCGAAACCTAGCAAATCCACATACATACCGGCGCAATACCTGGCATCAGAGAGATTGGTGATGCCGCTTATTTTTACAAAAGTGCTTAAAGCCATGATTCAAATTTTGAATCGGCTAAGTTAATCAGGATGATCGGCTAGAAAAAAGTATTTACAAACCGATAAACTCTAAGGCATCCTTTATTCAGTAAAATACTAGTATTTTTAGTGATCATATACGGCTATGAAAAGACTTCTGTCCTTTATTTCTATTCTGATTATCTTTTTGTCCACTTCTTGTGAACGTGAGATAGAAGAAGGACAACCTGATCTTGGATTTGATTTCCAACCCTTGGAGGTGGGGTTGTTTTGGATTTATGAGGTAGATCAGACTATTTATTTTGGTGAAAATGATTCTGAGGAAGAGCATTTTTACTATCGCGATCATATTAGCAGCTACTATACTAATGAAGAAGGTGAACAGGTTTTTGTCGTACTGCGCACAAAATCACAAGACAGAATCAATTGGACTATTGAACTACCCTATACGCTAATTCAACGGGATTTTTCATTGGTGAGAACTATAGAAAATCAAGCGATCGTTGCCTTGGTTTTCCCTCCTAAAAGCGGAATTGTATGGAATGGGAATGTGTACAGAAACGTCGAACGGGATGACTTTGAGATGCTCAATTCAGGAACCTCTGTTCAAGTGAATCAGGAGAATATTGACGACCTGATCACTTATAGAGATATTCGCTATGAAGTTTATGAGAAGGGGGTAGGCATGGTGGAAAAATACGCAGAGGTATTGACTTACTGCTCTAGAAATGATTGTTTGGGAGATATGTTGATCAACTCCGGATATAAAATTTCATTGAAAATGTCCGACTATGGGAGTATTTAAGTTTTTGTTTTTTTTTATTGTTGTAATGGCTTTTTCATTGGAGCTAACCGCGCAGGATCGTTATGCTGTTTTTTTTAAGTACAAGCCGCAAGAAAGTCTGTCGCTGGAGAGACCAAGTGAATTTCTAAGCAATAAAGCGCTGAATAGGAGAAGTAGAGAAAGCATCGCACCTGATAGTTTGGATCTTCCTGTTTCACAGAAATATGTAGATGCGGTCTCGGAGAAATCTGACTATATCCTGTATTCCAGCAAGTGGTTTAATGCCACACTGCTGGTGACAGATGAGGCTAGGAGGAGGGAATTGGAAGAAATGCCTTTTGTAGATCGTGTGGATTTGGTAGGGAGGGGCTTTATTGCCAATCCCAATGTCAGGGTTGGCAGCAAGATTAACACACCCGTCACGAATGGATATTTTTCTTCTGCACAGGAAAATACCAGAGCTACAGAGGAAGAAGCGTATGATTTTCAGAATTCCCTGCTGGGCATAGATAGAATGCATGAAGAGGGATACACTGGGAAAGGAGTGATTATAGCCGTTTTTGATGCAGGATTTCCCGGAGCCGATACGGCCAGTCCATTGGTTCACTTGCAGGCGGGCGGGAGAATAGTTGGGGCAAAAGACTTTGTCAGACCTTGGAACGGGAATGTTTATTCGCATAACCAACATGGCACCAATGTGCTGTCGCTGATTGCTTCCAATGAACCCGGTAAAATGGTAGCAGGGGCACCTGATGCAGCTTATTTTCTCGCAATCACAGAAGAGATGGCAACTGAATATTGGGTAGAGGAATACAACTGGGTGAGGGCAGCCGAGTATGCAGATAGTTTGGGTACGGATATTATTAACAGTTCAGTTGGCTATTACGATTTTGATGATCCCGAGATGAACTACACTCTGGATGATCTGGATGGAGAAACTACGATAATTGCACGGGGAGCTAGTATTGCAGCGGCTAAAGGGATCCTGGTGATAAACAGTGCAGGGAATACCGGGCCTTCAGAATCTACTTTGAATTCTCCTTCGGATGCCAAAGGGATTTTGGCGATAGGATCTGTAAACAGAGATTTGGCTGTTTCAGGTTTCAGTTCGCGTGGTCCCACGGGAGATGGAAGGATTAAGCCTGATTTGGCTGCTTTTGGTGGGGGGGCTCTACTTATCCGGTCAAATGGATCGGTAGGCAGTTCCAACGGTACATCTTTTTCGGCTCCTCAGATTGCTGCGTTGGCTGCCGGGCTATGGGAAGCCAAACCGGAATGGACAAAGGACAAGCTGATCGAAAGTTTACTGAGCAGTGGGACACAGGCAGATGAACCGGATAATTTGTTGGGTTATGGCATTCCGAATTTCTTTGATGCATTATATGGAGAGATACCGGGGGAGGACGATGAGGAAGAAGCTTTAGAGTGGAAAGTTTATCCTAACCCGCTTATAGGCGATGAGCTGAATATACAATTCGGAAACAGCCTAAGCGCGGAATTTTCCCTACTTGATTTCAATGGACGCACACTTGACAGTGAAAAATTGAACAGAGCCACAGTAAAAGAACCTTTCCGAATTCTTATGCAAGGGCTGAAGCCGGGGTTCTATGTAATAAGAATGCAGGACAGTTCGCAGGTGAGGCAAAGCAAATTGATAAGACAATAGGAATTTGGGGGCAGTGTACTAATTTAGTTTTTTCATATAATCAATTACCTACGTATGTCTCCATTAATTGCCCCTTCCATTCTGGCTGCTGATTTTTCAAATCTCCAAAGCGAGGTGGAAATGCTTAATTCCTCAGAAGCTGATTACATCCATGTGGATATAATGGATGGTGTATTTGTTCCGAATATTTCTTTTGGAATTCCTGTGACTGAGGCGATTCATCGCTTCGCAAAAAAGCCCTTGGATGTGCATTTGATGATCGTGAATCCTGATAATTACTTAGAGGCTTTTAGCAATGCCGGTGCAGCGGTTATCTCGGTTCACTATGAAGCCTGCACACACCTCCACCGTACACTACAGGCTATTCACAATCTAGGTATCAAAGCCGGGGTGGCCATTAATCCCCATACACCCGTAGAGTTGTTGTCGGATGTGATTCAGGATATTGATATGGTGTGTATGATGTCAGTGAATCCCGGCTTCGGAGGGCAAAAGTTTATCGAAAATACCTATTCCAAAGTCTCCAGATTGAAGGAGTTGATTCTTGCGAAAGGAGCTGATACAAAAATCGAAATTGATGGGGGCGTGAATCTTCAGAATGCCCCAAAATTGATAGCCGCGGGAGCGAATGTGTTGGTGGCGGGAAGTTTTGTGTTTAATTCTTCAGACCCCGTGCACACGATCAGTCAACTAAAAGGGATTGCGTTGGTTTGACCTTTTGGCTTACCTTTTATCATAAAAATTCTTAAAAATGGACTGTAATTCTTGAATTTTTGGGTTTTGAGCGTTTTATTGAAGATTATAAAGAAATTAAAATTACTAGATTATGAAAAAGGTATTGCTTTTCGGAGCGTTATTCGCGTTCCTAGGGCTTGCTGCTTACGCACAGGAAGTAGAGAAAGTCACAGATGAAGACTTAGCCAAATATGCAAATGTTGAGGTGACATTTGACAATTACGTGACTTCTAAGACTGAGGAACTGAAGTCTATGATCTTGGAAAATGAGATTTTCCAAGGAGGCGGGAGATATAATGAAATCAAAGCGGCTTGGGGCGATGACGCTAAAATGACAGAAGCTAAAGTTACCGAAGAAGAGAAGGCTGCTTATATAGAAGTAAAGGATTTTCAGGAATCTCTACAGGGAGTTTTGAAAGAGTATAAAACAGGATTGATCATGGATGAGGAAATCTTGGGAGCAGGCACCTACAATAAAGTATTGGCTGCTACAAAAGAAGATCCTTCAGTGAAAGAGAAATTGGACACTATGATCGCAGAAATGAAAGCAAAGCAAGAAGCTGAAAAAGAAGACACTGTAGAGTCTACAGACGGAAAATAAGATTATTATTACATATTATGAAGATGCCTCCCAATCGGGAGGCATTTTTTTTTAAATTCACACCAAGAGTTCCATGCATTCGTTAAGACTAAGTATGAATTTCAAAAAGCTACCCCTCTCTATTATTCTTTGTTTTGTGATGACAGCGGTTTTTGCGCAGCAGGAAGATATTTTCGGGATTTCGGGAAAGGCCAAGAATCCTAAAAGTGAATCAGGATTAGGCAACATCGCCAGGAATGTTCTGGAGATGTTCAGTTTGGAGCTGTCCGGAGGAGGTGCTTATCAGCAATTCAATACTAGTTTTTATTCAGAGAATCCCAGTCTTTATCCATTTAACCGATTTCAGAATTTCGACGGGGATCCCTTGGATATTTCTGAAGAAAATCCGCTGAAAATGAATGGAGGGGATTGGGTGTTTCCAAATTGGGATGGAGGAGTAAGAATCAATCTTTTCAATCAATTGACGGTGGGCGGGGGATTTGGTCAGGAATGGGGAAACCTTGCGCCTATGAGGGGTGGAGATTATCAGTTTGATTTCGAAGGAGCCACTTATCAGGTAAACAAGCTTTATGGTACAGTAGGCTTGGTGCTGTATGATGCCAGCAGAAGACGGACATTTCTCAAATGGAGGTATAGAAACTACTCCTCGTCAAACATTTACATGCAGTCGGAACTTAAGCAGCGGGCACGTCAGAATTACCCGTGGAAATTCATTCTTGAAGCAGAATTCGGAAAACTGAATCTGAAGAAATCTTATGGTGCATCTTTAGGCGACGGGGTAGATCCCTATGTGCCCAGACTTGCTGTGTCTGACAAGAATTATTATGGGTTAGGACTGAGAGTGGAGCGAGATCTCTCCGATTACACAAAAGTCTTTGTTAAGGGAGGAGCGGATTTCCGCAAATTCACTTATGCCGCATCTGATTTTTCTGAATTTCAAGATCTGGATCAAAGGGTATACGCCATGCAAGTCGGTATGGCGGTTCGCTTTCCGGGGACCATGCGTTGTAAAATCGGGGGTTGTGGTGTTGTCATGAAGCATATGCACAATGGTATTGAGTACAGAGGGAGCGGAATTTTCAATTTTCAGAACAGGAAGGTAGGGCAGTGGTACTAAAGTCTTGATTATCCACTTAGCTCTTTGTAATCTCTTTTCAAAACCATTCGGTTTTTACTATCTTGCAGCCTTAATCGACCCCGTGAATAGCATTATATGGCTCAAGGAGAAAACGAGAACATCATACCCATTAACATTGAAGAGGAAATGCGTGGTGCCTACATCGATTATTCGATGTCGGTTATTGTTTCAAGAGCGCTTCCTGATGTCCGTGACGGACTGAAACCGGTACACCGCAGAATCCTTTTCGGGATGCAGGAACTGGGAGTATTACATAACAAACCTTATAAAAAATCTGCAAGAATTGTCGGTGAGGTACTCGGTAAGTATCACCCACATGGTGATTCTGCTGTGTACGAAACGATGGTTCGTATGGCGCAGCCTTGGTCCTTGAGGTATCCTTTGGTGGATGGTCAGGGTAACTTTGGGTCTGTGGATGGAGATAATCCTGCCGCTATGCGTTATACTGAAGCTCGACTGAAGCGTATCGCCGAGGAGCTTTTGGTAGATATCAACAAAGAGACCGTAGATTTCCAATTCAACTTTGATGACTCCCTAAAGGAGCCTATTGTTTTGCCTGCAAAAGTTCCTGCACTTCTATTGAATGGAGCTTCAGGTATCGCTGTAGGTATGGCGACGAATATGGCTCCCCATAATTTGGGGGAAATCATTGACGGGATCGTAGCTTATATTGATAACAATGAAATTACCATAGCCGAATTGATGGAGCATATCGTAGCTCCGGATTTCCCGACTGGAGGTATAATCTATGGTTACAATGGTGTGAAAGCTGCCTTTGAAACCGGTAGAGGCAGAGTGGTGATGCGTGGCAAAGCCAATGTGGAAATCAAAGAAGGTGGAAGTAAAGAGATGATTGTCATCACCGAGATTCCTTACATGGTAAACAAAGCCAGCATGGTAGAGAAGACCGCTGCGCTTATCAATGAGAAGAAAATCGATGGAATCTCTGCAATTCGTGATGAATCCGATCGCTCCGGGATGCGGATTGTATATGAATTGAAGAGAGACGCTATATCCAGTGTAGTTCTTAATAATTTATATAAGCATACTCAGCTACAAACTTCATTCTCAGTGAATAATGTTGCCTTGGTGAAAGGTAGGCCACACACACTGAATCTTAAGGATATGATTGTTCACTATGTCAATCACCGCCATGAGGTAGTGATTCGCAGAACAGAGTATGAATTAAGAGAGGCGGAAAAGAGAGCGCATATCCTTCAGGGGTATTTGATCGCTTTGGATCACTTGGATGAGGTGATTTCTTTGATTAGAAGTTCTGCAGATCCGGAGACAGCCAGAAATGGCTTGATGGAGAAATTCGATTTGAGCGAAATCCAGGCAAGAGCAATTCTCGATATGAGATTACAGCGATTGACCGGAATGGAAAGGGATAAGATTCTCAATGAGTATCAGGAGATCATGGCTTTGATCGATGAGCTTAAGAAAATCCTTGCCAGCGAAGAAAAAAGAATGGAAATCATCAAGGAAGAACTGGCGGAAATGAAAACCCGCTATGCTGATGACCGAAGAACTGAAATCGAGCATAACGCAGAAGATTTCAGTTATGAAGATATGATTCCGAATGAGGAAGTGATAATCACTGTTTCCCATGAAGGATACGTGAAGCGTACCGCGCTTACAGAATACAGAACTCAAGGCAGAGGTGGAGTAGGATCCAGAGGTGTCAGCACCAAGCAAGATGATTTTACAGAGTATCTTTTCACTGCATCTACGCACAATTACCTGTTGATTTTCACGGACAAAGGGAAGTTGTTCTGGTTGAAAACCTATGCGATTCCTGAAGGATCCAAGACTTCCAAAGGAAGACCTATTCAGAATTTGATCAGCATCGAACAGGATGACAGAATCCGTTCTATTATTCAGGTTGCGGATTTGAATGATCAGGATTATCTGAACAATCATTTCCTAGTAATGGTAACCAAACAAGGGATTATCAAGAAGACCACACTGGAGCAATACAGCCGTCCACGGACAAACGGTATCATCGCATTGAATATCCGCGAGGATGATCAATTGGTCAATGTAGAAATGACAAATGGTAGCCAGCATATCGTGATAGCTGCTAAATCAGGCAGAGCGATTCACTTCAATGAGACAGCGGTAAGACCGATGGGGCGTACTGCGACAGGAGTGAGAGCGATCAGGTTAAATGATGAAAAAGATTATGTGATTGGCATGGTATGTGCATCTGAGGAAAACGCAACTTTACTTGTGGTCTCGGAAAAAGGGTACGGTAAGCGCTCCAGCCTAGATGAGTACAGAATCACAAATCGTGGAGGAAAAGGAGTGAAGGCAATGAGTGTGACGGAGAAAACCGGTGCATTGGTAGCCATCAAAGAAGTAGTGGAAACTGATGATCTGATGATCATAAACAAATCAGGTATTACCATTCGTATTTCCGTAGATGGACTTCGCATCATGGGAAGAGCTACTCAAGGAGTAAGGTTGATTAAAATCGGGGAGAATGACGAGATTTCTTCCGTGGAGAAAATATCAAAAGAAGAAGAGGTGGAAGCAATCATAGAAGCAACATTGTCCGCTGAGGATAATGCTGAAAATACTACTGACGAACCTTCTACGGACGAGCCTTCTACAGACGAATCTGATGAATCAAATGAAATTAACGAATAACCAACCAAACAAGAAAAATACGCTAAAATGAAGAAGCTAATTCTATCAATGGCCTTGATCGGTGCAACGACCTTGGCTTTTGGACAAAAAAAAGTGGTTCGTTCTGCAGAGAAGAACTTCAAGTCTGGAAATCTGACTGAAGCCATGGCTGATGTGGAAGCTGCCAGTGCAGATCCGGAAACAGGAAGTGATCCGGCCACTTATCTGCTTAAAGCGAAGATCGAAACCAAGATGTTTGGTTCAGATTCTTCCAATACAGCTTCTACTATCGAAATAGGAAAAGCTGCATTGGAGACTTATAATAAGGCTTTCGAAATGGGTGGAGGCAAAAAGGATGCTGGCATAGGCAAAGATATCTATGCAGAAGACATGCCCGGCGTGCCTGACAATCTGAGACCTTACTCTATTTTCACCCTGAAGAACACCTCCTTTGACAAGGCTATCGATAGATACAATGATGAAGATCTGGAGATGGCTTATGAATTCTTTGATTTGGCAGGAGCGATAGATCTTACGGATACCACAGTACATTATAATGCAGGATTTATTGCAAATGATCTAGGCAAATTCGATGAGGCGAAAAAGCATTTTGGATACCTGCTTGATATAGAAGAGTACAACAAGTTGACAGTTTACTACTTGATGATCCAGATTCTAAGCGGTGAAGACAAAAATCCGGAAGCAGCATATGACATTATCATGCAGGGTAGAAAAGATTATCCTGAAGATAAAGTTCTTGCTGAATATGAGATTCAGTTGCTACTTCAATTGAATAAGATGGATGAGGCAATGGCTTCTATTCAGGAAGCGTTGAAAAACGATCCGAACAACGCCGGAATTCTCTTAAGATCAGGATATCTGAAGGAGCAAGCAGGAGATGCAGAAGGTGCATTGGAAGATTATAAGAAGTCTGTAGAGGTGGATCCTGAGTTCTATGATGGTAACTATTATGCAGGTGCACTGCTTTTGGATAAGTCTTTGAAAATCCTCAATGAATTGAATGGACTATCTGACGATGAGTGGGAAGCAAAATCCAAGTCAATGGGTGATGAGGCAAATTCTTATTACAAAGAAGCAGTAGTTTACTTCGAAAAAGCTTTGGAAATCAAGCCTGAGAATACCGAAGTAATGGTAATTCTTTTCCAGGTTCATTCAAGATTGAAGAATACCGAAGAGGTTGAAAAATATAACAAGATGTTGATCGAACTGAAAGGTGCTAACTGGCAGGAAAATCTTTAATCGACAGCGTAAAACTTTACATTAAGCCTCTGAATCATATTCAGAGGCTTTCTTTTGTTTGGCGATTTACTAGACATTCAAATAAAATGGGGCATAGCTTGAAGTTTTGGCCCATTTTTTGTGTTTTTTAATCTAGTTTTTAAAC
>NZ_JAVDWS010000032.1:0-34217 GCF_031457395.1 Algoriphagus sp. 4150 | reverse complement strand
GAAAGATGTCTACCGTTCGACTTGCATGTATTAGGCCTGCCGCTAGCGTTCATCCTGAGCCAGGATCAAACTCTCCATTGTAAATTATCATTATTATACACTGTCCATAAGACCGCACAAAGCAAATCTTATAAACGTCTCCCTGTCTGTTCTCAGGTTACTATTTTTTTTGCCTTACATCACTTCAAAGAACTTGGTGCCGCACATTTGCGGCCTCTGTCAGAGCGTCCAACCTTCCGGTTTTGGTTCCGTTTTTCCCTTCTCTGCCGAAGGGAGTGCAAAGGTAAGAGAGATTTTTTAATCTGCAATACACCCTGCGAAATTTAATTTTTAAAGTTTTTCCGGTCCGGAATTCTTTCCAGCTTTCCCCTCACTTCCGAAGGGAGCGCAAAGGTAGCATATCGTCGCCGACTTCGCAAAAACTTTTTCAAACTCTCCTTTTCAAAACTCCCAGGGTCCGTAAACCCTGTTCCCGTAACACCGTCTGCGTCGTTTGGGAGTGCAAATATTCACCTTTTTATTTTATTGGCAATAGCCTATAAAAAGAAAAACGTAAAAAAGCTGAAGGATTTTTCCAGTCCTTTAATTATCAGGACTTTTGTTTTTTGTAAAGAGGCACAGTACTGCATGGCTCCCCATACATTATGGATTTTGCTCTGCTCTGTATCAGTGAAATTATTTTGCCATAAGCGAATAGAGGAATGGGAAAATCACTACATCCTTTGACCACAACAGGCCTATCCGTGAATGCCTCCAAGTCTATTTTTCTCAAACAATCCTCAGCAATCATCACTTCAAGTTCTTTTAAATCTCCAATTGCATATCCACGGGCAATAGAATTAAGATAAGTTGCCACCAACATAAATGCCCAATTAGGAACGATCGCATCTGCGGTACAGGTAATCGCCACCCATTTGTTTTCATACTGTTTCCAATCAATTTCCTTGAGTGCTGCCCTGAAATCTTTCTCCCTCAAAATCAATTCTTGGAAGAGAAAAGATTTAATATCAAATAGCACACGTTCTTCTCTAGGATAAATCTCCTCTAGATTAATCGTAACGATCGGGCTATTTGTAACTCTGTTTACTATCTCGCTCATATCAGTAATGGATTCTTTTTAGACTGAAGAGCTTTAAACTCCTTCAGATAATTAGGGACAAAATAAGCCACATCGGCAAACTCTCCTCTTAGAAATTTCTCAAAAGCCAATACCCCTATGTATTCGGCCGAGATTTTGACATCCAGGAAAACTGCATTTGGATGCTCAATTACCTCTGATACTTTCTTTACCGCATCTCCCACAAAAAAAACGATTCCTTTCTCTAGCAACTCCGAAAAAGATCCGGCATCGATAATTTCCGAATCAAGCTCCCTGACAGAATTCAAATCATGGTCAAACACTTCCCGGTAAACCTCCATCCGCCGGGCGTCAAGCATCGCTATTATTAATCCCTGATTTTTTATCCGCACTCTTGCTCCGTATGAAAGAGCTTTCAATGTGCTGACTGCTATCAAGGGTATATCTCCGGCATATGCCAGCCCTTTGCCAACAGAAACACCAATTCTAAGACCGGTATAGGACCCGGGGCCTTCTGAGACTGCAACCGCATTGATTTGATTAATAGTGAGGCTGCATTCCTCAAGAAGAGACTGGATCATCCCCATCAGTTTCTCTGAGTGAGCCCCCGGAACATCTAAGGATTTCTTTCCCAGCAATACTCCTTTTTGGTGAACTGCAATGGAACAAACCGGTGTAGAGGTCTCCAGCGAGAGAATAACTGCCATAATCCTTATTTTGATGAGGCTGTCAGCGCCTTCTTTATCTTATCCGGTTTCTGCAAATACTCTTTGGCCAGAATTACATCCTCATCATCGTCCAACCCGGACTGAATCATTCCTTCTTGGAAATAATACCTGGATACAATCTCCTGAGAGAGTATGCTTTTGATTTCCTCCTTATTGGTAACCAAATCCTGTTCCTTGCTATGGTTAACTCTTTTTTCTAGTGCATCGATCTGAGCCTTGATCTCCTCATAATATTCCACCTTCTCTGCATTTTTGCGCATATCCTCCAAGGACTTCTCCAAGTAGGTAGTATAATCGTATTCTTTTCCTTCCAACCATCCCACAAACTCATCATATTCCGCATCCGAAACGGCAAAGCTAGATGGGGCTGCAATCTCAGAATGCTTATAGAAATATTCAGTGGCGAAATCAAATACGTGATTTCGCGCTACCAGACTATATGAAATTGGCGCATAGTTTTTTTGCTCTACCTCTTCATCAGGCTCGATTCCGGCACCATCCAATACGGTTCTCCCATTTTTTGTCTGAAATACCTTCCTCAGGGAATCAGGGACCGTCACTAACTTATGATTTTCCCTGCTTTCCAAATAATCAATTGCTTGGATGCAACGCCCGCTTGGAATATAATATTTGGCCGTGGTCACCTTCATCTGTGCATTATATGTCAGCGGCACAGTAGTCTGCACCAACCCTTTTCCAAATGACTTTCTACCTATCAACACCGCCCTATCGTAATCCTGCAAAGTACCTGCTACGATTTCCGAAGCTGAAGCACTATGCTCATTAAGCAATACGACAATAGGAATATCCTTATCTACAGGTGTCTTGCTGGTCTTATAGGTATAATTCACATTTTTAAGCTTACCGATAGTCTTTACTACTTCTTTTCCTTTAGGTATAAAAAGATTGACTATTTCCACGGCTTCATTGACAAGCCCACCGGGATTGTCTCTCACATCCAGCACCAATCTGTCCACCCCCTGGCTTTTCAAATCAAGAAGTGCATTTCTCACTTCGGTGGAGGCATTGGTTGTAAATTCTGCAAGTTTGATATATCCTGTATGCTCATCAAGTTTGCCATAGTAAGGCACATTTTTAATGGCAATTTTCTTTCTGATCACATCAAATTCCAGCGTATCCTTATCCCTTTTTACCTGTAAATGAACAGGAGTGTTAGCCGGTCCTTTGAGAAGGGCTGACACATCTGCTGTTCCCAAGCCGGTGACATCCGTTGTATCTATTTTCAGAATGTAATCGGCTATCTTCAGCCCCACAGTCTGCGCAGGAAAGCCAGTATATGGCATAATAACCATACTTCCTTCACCTCGATTCCCAATCAATGCGCCGATGCCCGCATATTCTCCCGTGGTCATCATCCGATAATCATCCGAGTCTTCCTCCGGAATAAAGGTGGTGTAAGGATCCAGCTCTTCCAGCATCGCATTGATTCCAATAGACACCAATTCGTCCGGATCTATATCATCCACGTAATAAGAATCCAACTCTCTGATAAGTGTGGCGAAAATGTCAATATTCTTAGCTATGGCAAATAGCCTGTCATTCTTAGCTTTGAATGCAAAAAATCCTGTGAGTATAAATGCTCCCAACACTAGGATTAGGAGGGATTTTTTAAATGATTTATTCATCTGTTTATATTTTGTTTTAAGAGGCCAGATGGAATCTCGCATAACGGATAATCATTCCTCTCCCGAAACAAGTTCGGGACAAGTTGTGTGACGTTCTTCGTCATGCTCGATTTCATGTGTTTAAAATTTTATTTCAAAGGTGACATGGAATCTCGCGCCAAATAATTATTCCAATGGATGACGATCTTCGTCGTGCTCGATTTCATGCTGTTTTTGGTTTTCGCTTACAATACCGGCCAATTTTTTTAAAGCCAATATGAGTTTAGTCTGAATTTCTGAAAATTCCATCAAATCCGAACTGACATATATTAAGCCTACGGACATAAAGGGGGCAGAGAATGGGATCAAAGATTTATTAAGCCTGTATGCTTCGCGCATTCTTCTTTTGACAAAGTTGCGACCAACGGCCTTTTTGATTTTCTTCTTTGAAACGGAGAAAAGTACCTGTGGGGTTCCACTACCCAGATCCTTTTTAACAAAAAACTGGACTTTAAATGGGTATAAAAAAAAAGAGGAACCTTCGTTAAAAAGTTCCTTGATAAGTTTGTCGGCATGAAGCCGCTCACTTTTTGGGAGTCTATAATTCATCACAAGGACTAAAATCGTACGTGAACATACGAAAATCAGTGCAAAGAATTACTTCTTCAAAGTCTTTTCAGAAGAAACACTCAATTTGTGTCTTCCTTTTGCTCTTCTAGCTTTCAGTACTCTCCTACCGTTAGCAGAAGACATTCTTTCTCTAAAGCCGTGCTTATTTTTTCTTTTTCTACGAGAAGGTTGAAATGTTCTTTTCATGATCGAATATCTTTATCTAATTGCTTTCTGATTCTTTATTCCTTGGGAATCACCCCCAAAAAGGACTGCAAAGATAAGTACCATTTCTTTAAATACAAACAAGGAAAAAAACATTTGTTTGAATTCAATCAGCTTCCCAATGATCATCTATTCCATAGCATCTCAAAATCCTGTTTCTCAATACATAGAAATCACGCTTCAGATTACGGTATCGCACCTTTCGCAGGTTCGGCTTCAGCTTCCTGCCTGGCGTGCCGGGCGTTACCAGCTGGCAAATTATGCGCAAAATATCCGGGATCTAAAGATTTTAACTCCCGCAGGAGCACAAATCCCTGCCTCAAAACTCTCCAAAGACCTATGGGAGTTCATTCCTGACCATGTAGGCGAGTACCTAGTTTGCTATCAATATTTCTGTGCAAAGATGGATGCAGGTTCTTGCTGGGTGGATGACGGCCAGATTTATCTAAACTTCGTCAATTGCTGTTTTGAGGTAGAAGGCCGCTCTGAGGAAAAAATACAAATCGAAGTAAACTACCCGGCTCATTTTCAATTCTGCACCACGCTTCTATCAGATAACAATAAACTCTTTGCTTCCAATTTTCAGCAATTGGCTGACAGCAGTTTTCTCGCTTCACAAAGCTTAACCCATAAAGTAGTTGAAATCAATGAAGTTAACTTTCACCTCTGGTTTCACGGAAAAGTTCTTTTTGACTTGGCTGAATTCAGCACCCGCATTCAGCAGTTTACCGAAAAGCAACTAGAGGCCTTTGGCGAATTCCCTGTGGAGGAATATCATTTCATTTATCAACTCCTGCCCTATCCACACTACCACGGCGTGGAACATCAGCGGGGGACGGTGATTACCTTTGGTCCTGCGGAAAGCCTAACAGAGCGTCAGCAAATGAATGATCTCATGGGTGTAAGTAGCCACGAACTCTACCATGCCTGGAATGTCTGCCATATCAGACCTAAGGAAATATTCCCATACGACTTTTCCAAGGAGGCTTATCATCAGGCAGGCTGGGTAGTAGAGGGAATCACAACCTATATGGGTGATGTCTTTCTATTGAAATCAGGCTATTTTTCATTGAAAGAATACTGCAAGACTTTTGAAAAAATGCTGAACAGAGAATCTGTGAACTTTGGCTGGCGAAACCAATCCATCCTAGAATCCAGTTTTGACCTCTGGATAGACGGGTATGTAGCTGGAATACCCGACAAAAAAGTAAGTATTTATACCCATGGTGCCTTGATTGCTTTTTGCCTGGACGCTATGCTTTTGGATGAAAACTCTTCCCTTCATCACGTAATGAGGATTCTCTGGAAACGATTCGGAAAACCAAAAATAGGATATACCCTGGAAGAAGTGTGGGAAGCAGTACTTTCACAGACTGATCACCCGATTTATTTCAATCAATTCTACGAAGATCATATCGCAGGCAAAGAAGATATTTTTCCTGTCGTAGAAAAGTATTTTAATTCACTGGGTTTTGAGCTGCAAACCAATGCTGGAGAAGACCGTTTAGCTTCGGATTTTGGCATTATCAAGGGTGAAGATGGCAAAGTCAGCAAAATCCATCCGTCAAGCGACGCTTATAAAAAGCTAATGCTGGGAGATTTAATCAACTCACAAGAGCTCGAGACGGATGTACTTAAGCTATCCGTAAATCGATATGGAAGAAATCTCGACATGGAATTACGCACTACAGACAAGCTTCTTTTCAAAGACCATGTCTTAGTAGACAAAAAAAACAATCCCAAGAGAGATGCATGGATCAATGGCTAATAGAAAAGAGCTGCCTTCACAGACAGCCCTTTAACTTTAAATCTTTCACTCTAGACTCTTCTAATTAAATAAAGTATCATCCAAATCCTGATTGAATAAGATGGAAATCACCTTTGCTTCCATTGGCATCGGCAGCATACTATTCGTGATACTCATGGCCATTGGCATCATAAGACCGTCCACTTCCCGGTAATCCTTATAAAGAACTTTTCCAATTGAAGGTGATTCCGTCTGCAGCTTCAAGCCGGTCGCTACACTATAATACTCGGTCGTATTACCATCCCCTGCAGCTTCAAATATAAGCTTATAGGCTTGCTCTCCCTCTACTTCAGCTGTTCCATCATAGCTTACATTGATCCCCAATTCATCCACATACAACTCACGGAAAGCGTAAACCTGATTTCGTACAGCTTCTACTTGTTCTTCTGTGAAGACTTGTTCCTGGCCCATCGCCGTCACTTTGCCGGCTCCATCCTTCAATACAGTCTTTGACAATACGTTACCGTCCATTTCTGTCACATTCAGTAAGCGCTGGTTTTCACGGTCTACCACGCTGGAAATATCCAGCATCATCCCCTGGATCTCCGCCTGCATGTTCATTTCCATATTGCGAACTGCCTTCATTTTGGCCTCGCCACCTGTCGCTTTGACATAGCTATCGATCACTTCTTTGACCGAGTTGTCAACCTTGACTATCGATGGATTTTCTTTTTCCTCCACGCCCGCTTTTGTGGCAGTCGGCAATGCCAAAAGGGCAAGAGCGAATATTATAATGTTTTTCTTCATAATTAGTTAGTTAAAATCCTCTTCATCCAATTCAGGATTCAATTCCAAACCGGTCACTTTAGCCTCCAGAGGCACGGGGATCATCGCCGACTTAATTGTTTGACTCATTGGAATCAAAACTCCATTTTTCTCTTGGTAGTCACTGTAGAATGTGTCTCCTGAAGCAGGATTCTCATTTTTGATCTTTAACCCTGATTCTACTGAGTAATAGTTATTCACTGATGAACCCAATGGTGTAGCCACAATTATTTTATAGGCTGGAGTCCCTTCCACATCTTTGATTCCGTCAAGAGTCAGTGTATATCCCATAGTTTGGTAATGCAACTCAGGCAAAAAGTAAGTGCTCAGTTTCGCTGCATCCACTTGTTCGTCTGTCATCGCCATGGACTGACCCTGCACGCTTGCCGATCCTTTTCCGTCTTTGACTACTGAAGTCTGCATGACGTTTCCTCCTACTAATGTCTTCTGGGCAAAACGCATATTGGCATCATCATGGATCAATTCAATAGTCAACTGTGTACCCATCACTTCTGCCTGCATTTCCAGTTTAGCTGATTTGATCGATGTGGCTTTATCTCGGCCACCGATGGCAGCAATGTAGCTCTCAATTACTTTTTCAGAAGTCATGTCTGGATCCACAGCCTCCATTTCTCTGGCGGGGAAACCCATATTGTCATATAGCGTAACCTCTCCAAACTGTGCCAATTTATCCTTGATCTCAGCACCATTTCCCACCGCTGTAATGTAAAGCTTATCAGGGTCAATAAGTTTTTTGGCGGTTTTATTGATATCAGCAACTGTCAGGGCATTCATTTTTTGCAAATAGGTCTCGTAGTAATCCTTTGGAAGACCGTATCTCTCGATATTCAATGCGAAAGTTGCAATAGTAGAAGGACTCTCCAGCGATCTGCCAAACGAACCCGCAAGGTTTGATTTAGCTTTTTCCAACTCTTCTTCGGTAACCCCTTCATCCACCAATCGATTGATCTCATAGATAAATTCCACTACAGCCGAATCAGTCACCTCAGTACGGACTGATGCATTTGCCGAGAATTCACCAATAAGTTTATCAGCAGAGAATGAAGAATACGCACCATAGGTGTAGCCTTTGTCTTCACGAAGATTCATAAAAAGTCGGGAAGAAGACCCGCCTCCAAAAATCTGGTTCAATACCCTGCTTGAAATATAATCCTCATCACCAAGAGTGAGATCTATCGGTTGGGCAATATCAATCACTGTCTGTACAGAAGAACTGCGATCAACTAATCCTACCATTTTTTTGCTTGGAGGAGTTGGAGCGTCATACGTGAATTTAGGCACATCGCCCCGTTCCCATTCGCTAAAATATTTCTTTACCACTTCCTCCGCTTCTGACTTACTCATGTCACCTACGATAGCCAGGTAAGCAATATTTGGCTTGAAGAAGGTAGTGTAATAGTCTTTCACATCCTCCACGGTAACTTTACTGATAGAAGTCTCTGTTTCCACTTCGCCATATGGGTGATCTTTACCATATACCATCGCACTGCTTAGCCTGCCTGAGATGGCATTTGGCTCATCCTTGCTTGTAGCCAAGGCTGTGAGTGACTGCTTTTTCAATTTCTCCAATTCGTCTTCAGGAAAAATAGGATTATAAAGCACATCAGCCATCAAATCAAGAATTTTCTCTTGATGCTTTTTCAAAGAAGAGGCCGAAATAGAGGTAGAAGACACTCCAAGATTCGCTCCTATAAAGTCTATTTCTTCATCAATTTGATCTTTGGATCGACTTGTAGTTCCTGCTTTCATCATTTGGCCTACAAAGCCGGTCAATCCCGCCTTATCCCCTTCAAATAATGGATCTCTTTCCAGCACTAGTGTGAATGATACGCGTGGAAGTTTATCATTCTCTACCACAAATACTTTCAGTCCGTTGTCAAGTGTAAAAGTCTCTGCCTCACCAATTTTTATTATAGGCGCAGGCCCCGCTTTTGGAAACTGGCTTCTGTCCACCTGAGCAAAGCTCGCGACAGACACCAAAAGGCTCAATACAAAGGCTATCGTTATTTTCTTCATGTCATTTCGATTGTTTAGGTGAATCATTTACTGCGCTGCTTCAGTTGGCTTTGGCAAATAATATAGAACCACACGACCATCTAAGGTCAGGTATTCTTTGGCTACGCGCTGAATGTCAGCCTTTGTGACTTTGCTGTACGCTTCCATCACCTTGTTCACATAATCAGCTTCACCAAACATCACGTGAGCTTCTGCAAGATTTTCGGCTACTCCGGCCATAGATGAGTTTCCACTCACTATATTATTTTCCATGATGTTCTGAAGCTTCTCGAAATCACTCTCCGAGATCCCATTGTCCTGAACCTGCTTGATCAATCTGTCTATTTCTGTTTCAAGATCATTTGGCTCTACCCCCATATTGGTGATACCATACATGATGAAAATCCCTCCGTCTTCCAAATCAAGAGGGATTGCTGCCACAGCCAATGCTTTTTGTTGCTTATCCACAAGTTCTTTGGTCATCAAAGAAGAATTGCCGCCTGTCAGATACGTGGAAAGCATAGACAGTGCATAAGAATCCGCATCATTTTTTGGAGGAAGATTATACGCCTGAATAACTGCCGGAATCTGAATATTGTCATAAACAATATCTCTGATCTCAGCTGTTTTCTTAGGTTCCTTTACATTCGGTCTGTAGATTTCCTTAGTTCCTTTAGGGATTTCCGAAAAATATTTTTTCACCCATTCTTCTGTCTGCTTATAATCGATATCTCCCGCGATCGTAAGTGTAGCATTGTTTGGTACATAGAAGTCTTTGTAGAATTGCTGGAATTCTTCGATGGAAGCTGCATTCAAGTCATCCAATGATCCGATAGGAGCCCAGCGGTAAGGATGATCGGTGTAGGCTCTTTTCAACGTTTCGATCAGGATACTTCCGTAAGGCCTATTGTCATAGCTCTGACGCTTCTCTTCTTTGACGACTTCACGCTGAGTATCCACTCCAGTCTGATCTACTTTCGAATGCAGCATTCGCTCACTTTCCATATAAAGTGCCAGCTCAAGTTCATTCGAAGGCAAAGATTCATAATAGTAGGTGATATCATTAGACGTATACGCATTCAGTGTGCCGCCATGAGCTTGGATGATATTCATGTATTCTCCCCGCTCGATATTTTCAGATCCTTCAAACATCAGGTGCTCGAAGAAGTGCGCAAAACCGGTCCTGTCCGGTTGCTCATTCTTAGAACCTACATGGTAAAGTACTGACGTCACCACGATGGGTGTGGTATTGTCCTGATGCATGATCACATGCAGCCCATTGTCCAAGTCAAATTCCTTGAACTCAATTTTGGTTTGTGCAATAGCGGGAACACTTAGTATCCCTGCTACTAACCCCAAAGCAGTAAGTTTTCTCATCATAGTATAGTTGGAATATATTTTCATAAATTAAAATCATACGGGTGGTCTATAAAAAAGTCCCAAAAAACCCTACTCTGGACTCAGCTGAATCCTTCTACACAATTTTACTCTAAAAAAATACTATTTTATTACAATCTAAAATTTTAGGACAATAAATAATAAAAATTAAGGCTCTGAAAAGATATTTCCAGAGCCCTAAAATTACGGATTTAGCTTCGCCAAAATGTCTTTCGCCTCATGCCATTGTAATCTTGGACCGAATTGACCCACGATCTTTGAACTCGCCATGGAAGCAAGCTTCCCACTTGAGGCGTAGCTGTGACCATTTGTAATTCCATACATAAAAGCGCCGGCAAACATATCTCCCGCTCCATTGGTATCAATCGCCGTAATAGCATAAGGCTCAATATCTATGAATGTATCTCCGTCATAGATTAAGGCACCGTTTTTCCCTTGGGTAATCACAAAATGTCTGGCTATTTTCTTCATCTCCTCCCGTGCTTCCAACAGATTATCTTTTCCTGTAAAAATCATTGCCTCCTCTTCATTTGCAAAAAGCAAATCTACACTCTCGCCTATTACCTCTGCCATGGATTCTCTGAAATACTTCACCATTGCAGGATCGGAAAAAGTCAATGCCACTTTTACACCATTTTCCTCGGCAATTTTTTTGGCATGCATCATCGCTTCCTTACCGTTCTCAGAAGTAATTAGATAACCTTCTATATACAAATACTGAGAATCTTTGATCGCTGCTTCGTTGACATCTGTCGTAGAATACGTTTGGGTGATTCCCAAAAAAGTATTCAGAGTCCTATCCGCATCTTCAGTTACCATGACCAGACATTTGCCTGTGATTCCCTCAGCCAAGTTTGTTTCGCTGAGATTATGCGACACACCGGCATCTTTCATATCATTCATATAAAAATAGCCCAATTCATCATTGGCTACTTTGCAGGAATAATAAGCTTTACCACCAAACTGAGAAACAGCAATGACTGTGTTTCCTGCTGATCCCCCGCACTGCTTTTTGGCCTGCTCGGTATTAATCACCTGCATTAAAGCATTTTGGCGATCCTCATCCACCAGTGTCATCAGGCCTTTTTCGACACCATTGTCTGCAAAAAACTGATCTTTAACTTTAAACTCTATATCTACCAAGGCATTTCCTATGCCCGTTACGTCGTATTTTTTCATTTTTTAGCTAGAATTGGAAAATTGAAATATTTTAAAATTGGAAGATTGGGCCTGGAAATTGGAAAGTTGTAATGTGGCAAAGTTGATAAGTGGGGCGTGTCAGACTGAGCGAAGTCGAAGTCTATATTATTCGGTCTTCGACTTCGCTCAGACTGACTCAGCTATCAATCAAATATCCGGTGTCTCTCAAAATGTTTCGTCCGATCAAATAAGTATCTATAGGTATGGTGAGTCTTGTAAATCTCTGCCAAAAGCTGCTCACACACCCGCATCATCTTGGGATTGAAATCGCCGATCCAATTCATCTCGATGGTTTTGTATGGAAATGAAGACTTTCCGCTCATCTTGTCATAGGTGATGATCATGGCACTCTCCACTCCCTTGCCCTGATGCTCCGGCACTACCCCGAACACCAGTCCGAGCATTTTGTTCGGAGGCGAAAAGGTCCTATACCAAAGGAATTTAAGTTTACCGATCAAATCCATCTTTCCATTCACATGCTTGAAAATCTGATTGATCTCTGGAATCTGGATAAAAAACGAAACCGGCTCACCTTTGTAAAACCCAAAGTAAATCAGTTTTTCATCGATAATGGGCTTCATCTTGGCAAACATCATCTGGGCTTCTTTCAGCGCCAAAGATTTCCCCATGTGCCGTGCCCATGCTTTATTATACACCGTCATAAAATATTCCGGTGCTTTTTCCTTTAGTTCTTTTCCCTTCAGGTAGTGAAAATCGTAATCGGGATCATCCATAATTACCTTTGCCCTAGCCTTCATTTTCTCATCAAACCCCAGATTCTGAACAGGTCTGGCATAAGTAAATTGCTTGAAGTAAATCTGAAAGCCGTATTCCTCGAAGAAATTTTGGTAATAGCCAAAGTTCCAAGGCATATTATAGTTCGGCTCAGTAAAGCCATCCACGAGCAATCCCCACCACTTGTCACGCTCGCCGAAGTTGATCGGACCGTCCATAGCTTCCATCCCCTCGCTCTCCAGCCACGCTTTTGCCGTGTCGAAAAGCAAAAAAGCAGCGTCCTGATCATTGATACACTCGAAGAAACCCAAACCGCCGGTCGGCTGTTTCTCCTTCATCTTTGGGTTGATGAAAGCCGCTACCCGTCCTATGGTTTCTCCCTTTTCATTTTGCAAAAGCCAGCGCTTGGCCTTTGCCCCATTCCGAAAAAGCTTGTTGGTTTCTTTATGAAAAAGCCCCTCGATATCCGCATCAAGAGGCCTGATCCAATTCTTTTCGTTTTTATACAACCGGACTGCCATCTCAATAAACTCTTTCTGATGGGCAGGCGTGGTAACTTCGATCAATTGCATTCGGGTGATTTTAGATCGCTAAATTAGGGAGATGACGGGAGACGGCAAAAATCAATCTATCAGTTATGCTGCTTCTGCTAGTTGTGCTGCTTCTCCAGAAGCAGTACCTAGGCTGTCCTGCTTCTCCAGAAGCTGGACGTTTGAATCAGTAAAGTTCAACCTTAACTAACCCCTTTGTAGTTGTGCTGCTTCTGAAGCAGTACTCAAATTAAAAGGCTAACGAAATCAATATAGCTCAACTTTCACCAAACCCTTTTTCCCAGCATAGTCCCTCGCAGAACTGAAGATATACTCCTCTGGTTCTTCAACAATCATAGCCTCAACAGGATTTTGGTGGATATAATGAAGTTTCTGTTCCAAAAAATGATTTGATTCTATCGCTACAGCATGTAATCCATCTACCCAAAACTTATAATTTGTTATTCTACTTTGATTAGCTCCCTTTTCCCTAAAAGCTTTCAACATCCATGTTGCTCTGGATTCAATTGATTCTCTTTCCATACTGGCTAAAATCTTTCTAGCGGTGAATTTCTTAAAATCCTGAATTGTGTCGCTTAACCGAAATGCCTCTTTTGATCTGCACAAAAGATGTAGATGATTGCTCATTAAACACCAAGAATAGATTTCCAAACCCTTCCTATCCACACAAAAATTTAAACTATCAACAACTTCCAATTTGTATTCTTTCCTCGTAAAAACGTCTATCCAATCGACAATAGTTAAGGTCAAAAAGTAAACAGCGTTTTGATCAGAAACTTGGAAAGGTCTCATAAGAACAAATTTAAAAGTCAAAAAGATAACAGACTATGCTGCTTCTGGAGAAGCAGCATATCGCTGGTTAAAAATAGTGAGAATACTGCTTCTGGAGAAGCAGCATAACAACACCAATTAGTTTTGCTGTCCTGCCTCTTCAGATGCTGTACAAATGGACTACCCCTCCACCTCCGCATACAGATCAAACTCTGTCGCATCGGTCACTTTCACATTCACAAAATCTCCAACCCGGCAATAGTATTTCGAAGCATCGATCAGCACCTCATTATCCACTTCCACCGAATCGTACTCGGTACGGCCTACGAAATGGCCACCTTCCTTTTTATCGATCAACACTTTGAAAGTCTTGCCGATTTTCTCCTGATTTAGGTCGTAAGAAATCTGCTCCTGAATCTCCATCAGATTATTCGCACGCTCCTGCTTCACTTCCTGGGGAATAATATCTTCCATCGTATAGGCATGCGTACTTTCCTCATGAGAATAGGTAAATACACCCAAACGTTCGAATTTCATCCGCTCCACAAAGTCCACCATCTCCTGATATTCTTTCTCTCCTTCACCGGGATGACCTGCGATCAGCGTAGTTCGTATGGCAATATCCGGAAGAATATCCCGAATGCTATGGATTAAGTTTTCCTGTTTTTCGCGCGTGGTTCCACGACGCATGGCTTTCAGCACATCCGTAGAACCGTGTTGTAAAGGAATATCCAGGTAATTACAGATATTATCCCGCTCTTTCATTACTTCGATCACATCCATCGGGAAACCCGTAGGATAAGCGTAATGCAAGCGAATCCAGTCGATTCCGTTGACATCAGAAAGCCTACGCATCAATTCAGCAAGATTTCTCTTTTTGTAGATATCCAACCCATAATAGGTGGAATCCTGAGCGATTAGAAGCAATTCCTTTGTGCCTCCGGCAGCTTTATGTTCTGCTTCCTTGACCAACTCCTCAATAGGCCTGGAAATATGACCTCCCCGCATTATAGGAATTGCGCAAAAAGAGCAAGGTCTATCACATCCTTCTGAGATCTTCATGTACGCATAGTGGGAAGAATGAGTCAAAAGCCGCTCTCCCACCAACTCATGCTTGTAGTCAGCCTTGAATTTCTTTAAAATAGCAGGTAAATCCCGTGTCCCAAAAAATGCATCAACCTGGGGAATTTCCTTTTCCAGATCGTCTTTGTAGCGCTGCGAAAGACATCCTGTCACATAGACTTTGTCTACCAAGCCTTGGGCCTTGGCATCCACATACTGCAAAATGGTGTCTATTGACTCCTGCTTTGCATTGTCTATAAACCCACAGGTATTGATTATAATAATATTGTTATCATCAGTACCTGACTCATGGCTGGCATTGATGCCGTTTCCTCTAAGCTGGGTGAGAAGCACTTCAGAATCAACAAGATTCTTGGAGCACCCCATGGTTACAATATTGACTTTGTCTTTTTTTAACGTTCTCGCTTTCACAGTTTTCCTACTTTTTCAGGGTGCAAAGGTATGCAAAAAAGCGCTAATATGGGATTAAAGTTACACCCATCATTTCCCGATGACTTTGATCAACATGTCTTTTTCCACTTGATCTGTTAACCGCATCCCGTTGAGAAGGGAGAGTTCTTCAAAGCGCTCAGTGGCCATGCCAAAATGCTGAAAAGCTGCCTGTAAGGTCATTTGCCGGGGAACTGTTTTGATTTTGATAATGTCAGGCTTGCGATTTAGTTTCTCCGAATCGCGCAATTCCTGAAAATCCCGCATGGTCTTTTGAAAAACGGGCTGATAAGAGTCAAACTTTGCAAGGTCTGCAATCCCCATCAGGCTGTAAATATTCCCGTCAAACTGAATAAGTGTCGAAAGAACACGAATGGTGCCCTGTTCCTGCTTTTGATCGGCCACCATGACTAGAGCAGGCAGTTTATTGATGGTCTCTTTCTTAGATTCCACCTTGGTGAGTTTGTATTTTTCCAAGACTGCATTTGCAGCTTCCTCCAATGTAGCCCCCGGGGCAAACGTGAGCATCATAATCGCATCTCCTGCCTTAGGCGCCATTTGAAACTGCTGAGGAGTATTTTGATGCCCCCAGGCTGTCGGAATCGGAAACTGGATTTTCAGCACCGGATGGTAAAAGGTATTGTTCTCCACAAATCCCTGCTTCGGATCTTCACCTATTACCAGTCCATCAATTTTCCGCAGATAACTATCTCTATTTACCTCAAATTTGGCAATACCTGATTTCTGCTGCCAGTTTCTAGCCAAGTTTTCAACGGTGGCATTCCTTTCGTCAGGAGAAGGGTGTGTTGAGAGAAAAGGCGGGATTTCACTTGCTCCTGAATTTCCCTGTTGTCTTTCGAGCGTTTCGAAAAAGCCAGCCATTTCCACAGCATCATACCCGATTTGAGAAGAATATTCAACTCCTAACTTATCCGATTGACGCTCTGCATCCCTTCCAAACTTCAATAATGCCAGCTGCATTCCTTGAGACAAAGGATCCATAAACTGTCCCAGTTCCGGCACCAATATAATCCCTGCCAAGAGTCCCAGTTGACCGAATAATTGATTCCGCTGCTGAATCACTGAGTGTCTAGCCGTAATATGACCAATCTCATGACCCAACACGCCCGCAAATTCCGCCTCATTATTGAAGTGGGCCATAATACCACGTGTAAAATACACGTAACCACCCGGGACTGCAAAGGCATTAATGACAGGCGAATCCACAATTTTGAACTCATATCCCAAGTTTGGACGGTGGGAGATTGCGGCCATTTCATTTCCTTTGGCAGTAATAAATTCTTGGAGTTGGGGATCTTCATATAGCCCAAAAAAGGCGACGATTTCAGGATCCGACTGCTTCCCCATGGCAACTTCCTGAGCTTCAGACATGAATACAACCTGCTTTTTACCGGTAACAGGGTTGGTTGCGCAAGAACTTAAACTCAAAAGTATCAACACTGAACATAAGTTAAAGACGTCCTTGAAAGTTCTCATAGGTTTATATGTTTAGCGATTAGATTTTAATTAGTTAGAAAAAATCCATTCCAATTGATTAGCAAATGAAAGTAGTTTTTCTTCACTTACAAAAGTGGTTCTTTCTATTTAAGAAAAGAAAAATTTCTTCTGGGAAAGCCATGACTGGAGTCACTCACAATGGCAATATTCCTTAGTTAATAAAACACCTCGGATATAAATCGCTACTCAGAAGTTCAAGCCCTTCAGGCTTGACCCAATCTCATTCAAACTCATCATTTCCATGGGTTGCACCCATGGCTATTCATAGTTTGATCCCTTTGGGATCAGAGATATTATTAGGTGAAAACAATAAGGAATGACTGCGAAGCAGCCGAACAATGAATAGCCTCCCATGAAATGGATGGACCAGTTAGTCTACGCCCACGTGAGTGTCTCCACTCACGTGTTCAATACTCAAAATAATTTGCTTTATCCATGAATTAGGAAGCACTCAATCATTTCACTACCGAATTAAATGAACTTCCAACCGAAGATTGTAAAACCCATATCAGTTAGCTGTGAGTGAAACACTCACCACGGCAAAATTCTTTGCGCTTTCTTGGTGATCTTCGCGGCTAAAAACAAAAAAACCGGACCTCACAGCCCGGTTTTCAATAATCATCTTATCAATCAAAGTGGATGAACTGTCAGCAAATCTCCATCTTTTTGGACTTTGGCAAGTTCCTTTTTGGTCAGGCCTTTCATTGCTAGATCCCACTTCTTATTGCTTAACCCAGTTTGTTCTTTGAGTTTGGTCAGATCTATTGGATGTTCTTTTTTAAGCAAATCCATTACCAGTTTTTCCTCCTCGGTAAGCTCCACCGCTTTCTTCTCAGGTCTCATCTGAGGGAAGAAGAGCACTTCCTGGATAGTGGTGTTATTCGTAAGCAACATGGTCAAGCGGTCGATGCCGATCCCCAAACCTGAGGTTGGTGGCATGCCGTATTCCAAAGCGCGAAGAAAATCTTCATCCATTGCCATAGCTTCATCATCCCCTCTTTCAGCCAATTTCAACTGGTCTTCAAACCGCTCACGCTGATCGATAGGATCATTTAACTCTGTATAGGCATTGGCTATTTCTTTCCCATTCACAAAAAGCTCAAAGCGCTCCACCAAACCGGGTTCCGTTCTATGCTTTTTCGCCAGTGGTGTCATCTCTATCGGATAATCTGTAATGTAAGTTGGCTGGATCAAGTTCGCTTCCACCTTCTCTCCGAAGATTTCATCCACCAGCTTTCCCTTACCCATGGTTGCATCGGTCTCAATGCCCATTTCCGCGCAGACTTTACGCAATCCTTCCTCATCCATCTTACTCACGTCGATTCCGGCGTACTCCTTGATGGAATCGTACATAGTCAGTCTTCTATAAGGTCCCGCAAACTCAATTTCATTTGCCCCAACCGTGATTTTGGTTTTGCCGTGAATCGCCTCAGTCACCTGCTCGATCAGTTCCTCCACCATTTTCATCATCCAGATATAATCCTTGTAGGCTACATAGATTTCCATGGAAGTGAATTCGGGATTATGGGTACGATCCATACCCTCGTTTCGGAACATTTTCCCAAACTCATACACTCCGTCAAATCCTCCTACAATCAGCCTCTTTAGATATAGCTCATTCGCTATTCTCAAGAAAAGTGGCATATCCAAGGTATTGTGATGCGTATTGAAAGGTCGCGCGGCAGCTCCACCATGCACGGCCTGAAGAATTGGTGTCTCCACTTCCAGCCATCCATGATCGTCGAAATATCGACGCATTTGCGTGATGATTCTAGAGCGGGTGATAAAAGTCTTCTTCACCTCAGGATTCACTGTCAGATCCACATAGCGCTGGCGATATCTCATCTCCGGATCAGTAAATCCATCGTGCACATTTCCATCCTCATCTCTTTTCACCACAGGAAGCGGCTTCACAGATTTAGAAAGAATGGTCAATTCCGTGACGTGAAGAGAGATCTCACCTGTCTGTGTGGTGAAAATATAGCCTTTCAAGCCAAGGAAATCCCCTATGCCCAAGAGCTTTTTAAATACCGTATTATATAACGTCTTGTCTTCGCCTTCACAGATATCATCACGGCGGACATAGAATTGCAGCCTACCGGTAGCATCCTGAATCTCTCCAAAAGATGCCGACCCCATAATACGACGGCTCATCAAACGTCCTGCTATAGAAATCCCCTTGTAGTCATTCTTGCGATTTTCATAGTTACGATGAATATCTTCTGAAGTGACATTGATCGGAAATGCCTCAGCAGGATAGGGATTGACCCCCAGCTTCATCAGTTCTTCCCGATCTTTACGTCTTTCTATTTCCTGTTCGCTCAAAAGTTGCATTGTATTGTTTTGAATTTTTAAGTTCTTGTTTGTTATGGCTGGAAGACCGCAGACGGGAGACCGAAGTCGGTTTCTACGGTCTCCCGTCTTCCGACTTCCGTCTTGTGATCTCACGCTTTATCATAGAAAACTCCCTACTGCTTTGTCCGGCAATACTGGAGTTCTCAGATGCCCTACGGATCAGATACGGCATTACTTTCTCCACAGGACCATAGGGTACATACTTCAAGACCCTATATCCTGCATCCGCCAGATTGAAGGAAATATTGTCACTCATGCCATAGAGCTGTGCAAAGAACACCCAGTCAGAATTTCTATCTATTCCATGCTTCTCCATCAGTGCAATCACAAGATGGTTACTTGCTTCATTGTGCGAGCCGCTGACCAGATACACACCATGCTCGATGCAGAACTCCACCCCAAGATCATAATCTCTATCAGTTGCTGATTTGCTAGGCTGAATCGGGCTCTGATAGCCCATTTCAGCTGCACGTTCTGCCTCTTTTTCCATATATGCACCACGTACCAACTTTGCGCCCAATAAGTAGCCTTTGGCTTTTGCTGTCGCTTCAGCTGCTTTCAGACGGGCCAGCATATCATGCCGGTACATCTGATAAGTATTATATACAATGCAGGTTTCTAGATTGTACTTCTCCATGGCTTCGTATGCCAACTCATCAATCACATCCTGAAACCAAGACTCCTCTGCATCAACCAATATTTTTACTCCTTTTTGGAAAGCAGTACTGCACAATTGATCTACCCGCTTTTTCATTCTGTCAAAAGCAAGACTTTCTTCCTTCGAAAGCGTCTCCCCTGCTTGCACCTTAGTCATGATCTGATAATCACCAAGCCCTGTCACCTTAAATACCGCGAATGGCAAAGACGATTGATTCTCTGCTTTCTCAATAGTTTTCAAAATCTCGGCACAAGTTTGATCATAACTTGCTTCATCTCCTTCTCCCTCTACCGAATAATCGAGTGTGCTTTCCACTCCATATTCGGCTAATTTCTGTGCGGCCGATGTGCTTTCGGCTATCGTCTCTCCTCCACAAAAATGCCCGAACATCGTCTGCTTCATAATCCCTTTGATAGGCAAATGAAGCCTAAAGCCCAAATTAGTCAGGGCAATTCCGAGATTGGAGACAAATTTATTATTCAACATGGCAAAAACCATGTACATTTTTCTGAGTTCTGAATCACTTTTTGAGGCAAAGGCAACCTTTAAATTCTCAAAAGAAATATTGGGTTTGGCGGGCATATTCCGGAAATAAAGCTGCAAAGATATTAAAAAAACTGCTTTTGCTTTCCTTTTGTTGGGATAATTCAGGTGAGGAATAGGGAGTTGAAATCAAGCCTGCCTACCACAGACAGGCATGCCCCACGCGAAACATAGCGGGATGAGTATCCGCAGTGATGCCGGTAGCGATATCATCTTTGCTATAATGCGGGGAGCCCTATCCGACGTGAGACTGGATAAGGTCAAAAATGGAGGGAAAAATCTGCCAGATCTAATAAAGTGGGGCTCCTGCCTAAAAGAAAGTCCGATTTATGTTAATGAAAAATGAAAAACTAAAGCAACATCCTTTTCCCAAATGCTCCTGAACCATTCTTAAATTATTCCAAAAAATATTTGACAATTATTTCAGTATGATTTTAAGGAAAAAGCAGTATATTATTCTGAAAACAGCTAAATTTTTGTTGAAATTTAGAAATTTTCAAGGAATTGCCTGAATCGTTGAGGATTAAATAATATAGTTATCAGAAAATTAATTTTGATTTTAAAAATCACCACTTTACATTTGGCACATGTTAAACACAGCAGCGACATATTTTAGCTTCTTTTACTTTTACTTTCGAAGACAAAATCGAATCGGAGTTGTGTATTGCCTAGCCTAAACTAAGAACAACATATAACACATAAAGCCCGATTCGAAAGAGTCGGGCTTTTTTTATTTAACGCTCAGTATTATGAAAGAACACAAGCAAATCAAAGACTGGGGCCTAGGACTAACAGGCCCAACCATCATCGCAGGTCCCTGCTCCGCAGAGACTCCGGAGCAAATCGAACAGATCTGTATCGAGATGAAGGAAAACAACGTAATCCCATCCATGTTCCGCGCAGGAATCTGGAAGCCAAGAACCAGACCGGGAAGCTTCGAAGGTATCGGCGAAGAAGGATTGAAGTGGATGGAGATCGTCCGTCATCACCTGAACATCCCGATCACTGTGGAAGTGGGAAATGCTGCCCACGCAGAAATCGCCCTTAGAAATAATGTGGACGTGGTTTGGGTAGGTGCAAGAACTACAGTAAATCCTTTCGCAGTACAGGAAATTGCTGATGCGTTGAGAGGATCAGATATCCCTGTAATGGTAAAGAACCCGATGAATCCGGATCTTGATCTTTGGATGGGAGCTTTGGAAAGATTTCATGCGGTGGGCCTGACTAAACTGGCAGCCATCCACAGAGGGTTCTCTGATGCGTATGACAAGCGATACAGAAACAAACCAAACTGGTCAATGCCGATGCACCTCAAGCGTGTGTGGACCGGTATGGAAGTAATCAACGACCCTTCTCACATCGTAGGAAAAAGAGATGGAATCCAGGAAATTTCCCAGAAGGCTATGAACTTTGGTCTAGATGGCTTGATGATAGAAACTCACCACGATCCGGACAAAGCTTGGTCTGATGCAAAGCAGCAAGTAACTCCTGCCCGTCTGAAAGAAATTTTGGATGCTATTGATTTCAAAAAACCTCTAGAATCCGAGCAGCCGAGTGAGCGTCTCAATGATTTGAGAAGAGCTGTGGATCACTTGGATGATCAGTTGTTGGATATCCTTCAGGAAAGATTCGCTGTGATCGATCAGATCGGTGCACATAAAAGAGAGCATCACCTATCCGTATTTCAGTCTGACCGCTGGAAAGAAGTGATGGAAGGACGTACCGCAAAGGGAGTTCAGAAAAACCTTAGCGAGAAATTTATGCGGGAGTTACTTTATTGTATCCATGAAGAATCAGTAAAGCGTCAGGAAAAGCAGCTTAGAGAAGCTGATCCCGTAAAAAAGTAAATTCATAATCACTGAGCTTATTGTAAATCTGAGGGGAATGTTTCTCCTCAGATTTTTACTCTAATTTCAGACTCAGTAAACTCTCGTTTTCGTGGACTCAATTATCTTTTCTGAAAATGCATCTGTTGATTTGACTGCTGTACTCAGCGAACTCAAATTCTCCAGTCTTTTTATTCTTACAGATGAAAACACCAAAGAGCATTGTTTGCCTTTGGTTGAAGAAGTTTTCCCTTCCAACAGCACTTTCCTGACAATAGATTCCGGGGAGAAAAACAAGACCATCGCCACTTGCATGGAAATATGGGCAGCGATGACCGAAGCCCAACTCGACAGAAAAGCACTTTTCCTCAATATTGGAGGCGGAGTACTCAGCGATATGGGTGGATTTTGTGCAAGCATTTACAAAAGAGGAATCCGCTTCATCAATATGCCCACTACCCTCCTGAGTCAGGTGGATGCGAGTGTGGGGGGAAAATTGGGAGTGGATTTTGAAGGGCTGAAAAACCATCTTGGGGTGTTCAATGAACCTGAAACAGTTATTGTGGCATCCGAATTCTTGAAGACTTTACCGGAACTGCAGCTTCGGTCCGGCTATGCGGAGATCATAAAGCACGGATTGATTCGGGACAAGAAGTATTTCGGGAGTCTGGACTTTGACCACTGGCAAAATTCCTATTGGACTCCACTAATCCACCACTCTGTGGAGATAAAACGGGCTGTTGTCAAAGAAGATCCCAAAGAAGCCGGTCTACGTAAGATTTTAAACTTTGGCCATACCATCGGCCATGCATTTGAAACTTACTTTTTGGATGGGCCCCGTCATTTGCTACACGGTGAAGCCATTGCCGTAGGCATGATTTGCGAAGCATGGCTTTCATACAAAAAATTAGACCTTTCTATGGCAGAGGTGAAGCAAATTCAATCTGCCTTCTTGAAAGTGTACGGCAAAATAGAAATCCTGGAAACTGACATCCCGGAAGTTCTGGATCTTTGCCTGCAAGACAAAAAAAATGAGGGCAAAGAATTGATGTTCTCTTTGCTCAGTTCTATCGGAGACTGTACTTATAATATCCCTGTAAGTCGACAGGAAATCCGTGAAGCAATCCATTATTATCAAAATCTACCTCAGACCTAACTTCATATATTTTGACTACTGAAATCATGGAAACCATTCATCTGGCACAAAAATCAGATTTTTCGGCCACCCATATCCCGCTCCCTTCTTCCAAAAGTGAATCCAACCGCGTACTTATTATAGATGCCCTGACTGAAGGAGAAAATAAGCTGAGCAATCTTGCCGAGGCCCGTGACACGCAAACGATGATCAGTTTGCTGAAGAAAAACCCACCTGTATATGATGTGCTGGATGCAGGGACGACCATGCGTTTTTTGACTGCCTATGCCGCGATCACCAATCAGAAAAAGGTGATGACAGGAACACCTAGAATGTGCGAACGTCCAATCGGGATTTTGGTGGATGCGCTGAGGACGGTGGGTGCAGAAATTCATTACTTGGGTGTGGAAGGTTATCCTCCTATGGCGATCCATGGCCTTCCAGAGCAGAAAAGCGATAAAGTAAAAATCAGGGGAGACGTTTCCAGTCAATACATTTCGGCGATGCTTATGATCGCTCCTCTGCTTCCAAAGGGATTGGAAGTAGAATTGGAAGGCAAAGTCGGTTCGCGCTCCTATATAGAAATGACATTGGATTCCATGTCTCAGTTTGGAATCAATTACACTTGGACTGACAATAAAATCTCTGTGCCTCATCAAGCCTACCGGCCTACTACTTTTGCTGTAGAAAGCGACTGGTCTGGAGCAGGTTACTGGTTTAGCCTCTTGGCTTGCGCTGATTCAGGTGAGCTTTTTCTCTCCGGTCTGAAAGAAAACAGCTTGCAGGGAGATTCTGCTGTAGTGGAAATCATGGATCAATTGGGAGTAAAAAGCACTTTTCAGAACGGGGGCGTTTTATTGCAAAAACAAGCTGTGAAAGGCTTGAAAACTTGGGATTTTACCCATTGCCCAGACTTGGCTCAGACGATCGCTGTGACTTGCGCCATTCTGGGACAGAACGCAACTTTCACCGGACTGGAAAGCCTAAAAATCAAGGAGACAGATAGAATTTATGCCCTGCAGCAGGAGCTTGCAAAATTCAATGCAGATTTAAAGGAAATCGAACCTGAAGTATATCAGGTGATTCCATCTGTGACTATGCCTGCAGAAGTGAAAATCCATACCTATGAAGATCATCGAATGGCGATGGCTTTTATGCCCTTGATCACTAAAACGCGGGTAAGCATAGAAGATCCATCCGTAGTCAATAAATCATATCCGAGCTTTTGGAAGCATTGCCAGCTTGCAGGAATTTCTATCGTAAGTCAATCCTAATCTATGAGTAAGCTTAAAATAGCTATTCAAGGCGTGCTTGGGTCTTTCCATCATCAAGTTGCCTTACGAAATTTCGGTGAAGACATAGAAATTTTGGACTTTACCACCTTCGAGCCGGTAGCACGATCGGTTGCAAACGGCGAAGCTGATTTTGCCGTGATGGCGATAGAGAACTCCATTGCCGGAGCGATTTTACCAAATTATGATTTGATAGACCGCTACGGACTAAGTATTCGGGATGAATACTACCTGCCTATCGGACATCAATTCATGGCACTTCCAGGACAGACTATCGAAGACATTACCGAAGTCCGCTCACATCCTATGGCACTGTTGCAATGCAAGGCTTTTTTTGCGCAGCATCCCCATATCCGGCTCAAGGAAGACACCGACACAGCATCAGTCGCACGTGATATTGCCAAAGAAAATCTCAAAGGCATTGCAGCGATAGCATCCACAATTGCCGCAGAAATCTACGGTATGGAAATCATTGCAGCGGATATTCAGACGGTGAAAAGTAATTTTACCCGCTTTATAATTCTCCAAAAAGAAGCATTGGCACTCAGAAACACCGTCAATAAAGCTTCTATCAAAGTCACCATACAAAATCAACAAGGCGGACTGGCGAAACTGCTGACCTTGATTTCCGAAAACGGTATTGATTTGAGCAAAATCCAGTCAATTCCGGTGATCGAAAAACCGTGGGAATATGCATTTTTTATCGACTTGGTTTTTGAAGATCATGCCATCTTCTCACAGACAATTGAAGAAATTCGAACTAGTTTTGGTGAAGTGAAAATTTTTGGAGAGTACTTGAGTCGAAAACAATGAAATCCTATTAGAATTATATTGGGTTTTAGTATAAGGAAATCCCCCTTGTTCCCTTTAAGAAAGGGGGAATTGCCTAATTTGAACCTCAATCATCAATTCAAGAACATAGGTTCTGTTACACTGTTAGGCATTTAAAAAATCAAAAGAATACACACATGAAAGGCTTTGCAGATCGGGTGAGCAGCGTGGAAGAATATTATTTTTCCGCAAAACTCCGTGAGGTAAATCAGATGATAGCTGACGGAAAACCGGTGATCAATCTAGGAATAGGCAGTCCGGACTTGGCTCCTGACAAAAAAGTAACCGAGGCGCTGAAAAGCACCGCAGACAATCCTCAGGCACACGGCTATCAGAGCTATCAGGGAATCCCTGAACTGAGGATTTCCATAGCGAATTTCTACGCCGGAGAGTACGGAGTCAGCCTAGATCCAAACAGGGAAATCCTTCCGATGATGGGTTCTAAAGAAGGAATCATGCATCTCAGCATGACATTCTTAAATCCGGAGGATGAAGTACTGATTCCAAACCCGGGCTATCCCACCTACACTTCTGTCACCAATTTGCTGGGGGCAAAACCGGTTTATTATTCCATTGACTTGATTAAAGCCGGAAGACCGAATCTGGAAGAGTTAGAGAAACAGGATTTAAGCAAAGTGAAAATCATGTGGATCAACTATCCGCACATGCCCACAGGCGCGCAGGGAAGTCGGGAGATTCTGCAAGAATTGGTGGCCTTTGCCAAAAAACATGAAATCGTATTGCTTCACGACAATCCGTACAGTCATATTTTGACCAAAGAGCCAATTAGCATTTTGTCAATTCCCGAAGCGAAAGATGTTGCGATGGAGCTGAATTCTCTGAGTAAGGCATTCAATATGCCCGGCTGGCGCGTGGGAATGCTTGCTGGACGGGAAGACTGGATTTCGAAAGTACTAAAAGTGAAAAGCAATATGGATTCCGGGATGTTTTTGGGAATCCAGAAAGGGGCTATCGCCGCACTGAATCTGGGAGAAAGTTGGTTTTCGGATATTGAAAGCACGTACCAAAACCGTAGAAAATTGGTATGGAAGCTGGCGGATAAACTCAACTTAACCTACGACACCAAAGCCGCCGGACTATTCGTCTGGTGTAAAGTTCCTGATGATAAAACTGCCGATCAAGTGGTAGACGAACTACTATACGAAAGAAATATATTCATAACTCCCGGGAAAATCTTCGGCTCGGAAGGCGAAGGCTATGTACGCTTTTCGCTTTGCATGCCGGAATTCAAGATCCTGGAAGCTATCAACCGCATTAAATAAGAGCACATGAACAAACTACACATTGTCGGATTGGGACTTCTTGGAGGCTCATTTGCTTTGGCAGCAAAAAACAAATTCCCTGAAATTCTGATTACAGGAACAGATGCAGACGAAAAGAATCTTCAGGATGCGCTAAATCTGGGAATCATTCAGGAAACAAAAGACACCCCTGATGCGGACACGGATATTGTCATTCTGGCCACACCGGCTGATTCCTTAGGAAACTTACTTTTGAAAACTCTTGATCAAATTGGCGGGCAAACCTTGGTTTTTGATGTGGGATCTACCAAAGCCAAACTTTGTGCTCTAGTGGCAGATCATCCTAAAAGGAAACATTACTTAGCAGCGCACCCCATTGCAGGAACCGAATACTCAGGCCCCAAAGCAGCATTCACGGGATTATTGGACCGCAAAGTGATGATCATCTGCGATCTGGAGAAGACGGACTTACAATTGAAAGAAAAGGCTTACGAACTTTTTGATGCACTAAATCTGAAGTTGAGATTTATGGATCCCGAGGAGCACGACCGTCACTTGGCATTCGTGTCTCACCTATCACATATCTCTTCATTTATGCTTGGCAAAACCGTCTTGCAGAAGATGGAAGACGATAAGAACATCTTTGATATGGCAGGATCCGGATTTGCTTCCACCGTCCGTTTAGCCAAATCCAGTCCGGCAATGTGGGCTCCTATTTTCACAGAAAACAAGAATAATATCTTGTCTGCATTGGACGGCTACATAGCTAACCTAACAGCTTTTCGTGATAAAATCTCAGCAAGTGATAGCCAGGGTTTATCTGATGAAATGACAGAAATCAATTCAATTCGGGATATTCTGGATATGGAAAGATAAACTGAGTTCAGATATCTTTAAGCGCCATTTGTCACGAAAGCAAATGGCGTTTTATTTTTATTTTTGTGTTTATCCGATTATACCCTAACAATTAATAAGATGAACCATTTTTTATTTTTGCTTCGTTAATTCAGTATCTTATTACCGCTTTAGCTTTTAAAAGTCCAAAGAAATGACACTACAATATATCCCTGATACCGAAGGCAATACTACCGGAGTCATCATTCCAATCAAGGTGTGGCAATCTCTGAAAGCCAAGTATGCTGAATTACAAGAAGCCGAAAGCTCTACAGAGCTAACTGAATGGCAAAAAAATCATTGACGAACGTCTTTCCGACTATTATAAAAACCCGGACAATGTCAGTGACTTTGACAAAACACTTGACGATATCGAGCGGATTTTATGAATTTCAACTTTGTCAATAGGCCAAGGGTAAAAACTGACCTCAGTAGTACTGTCGCCTATTACAAAGAAATTAATCCAGAGCTGGCTAAACAGTTTTTATTCCGTATTCGAGAAGCCAAAACCAGGATAGCCCAATCAATCCTAAACCCGATACCTATGAAACACTTTTTAAGACTACTAGTTCTACTAATCTCCTTTGAGGGATTTAGTCAATCTTCTGATCATTGGAAAACAGTAGAAACAGCCACGGATCCGATATCCAGGCATGAAAACTCCTTCGTAGAATGCGGTGGCAAATTTTACCTTTTGGGCGGAAGGGGTATCAAACCAATTGAAGAATACAATCCCAAAACAAAAACCTGGAAAACCTTGGCGGAAGCTCCCATAGAGTTTCATCATTTCCAAGCTATTTCGTTTAAGAATGAAATCTATGTAATCGGAGCATTGACGGGAGGATATCCCCACGAAACACCGTTGACACATTTCTTGATTTTCAACCCAAAAACCAACACTTGGCGGGAAGGAGCGGAAATCCCGGAAGAGAGGCGAAGAGGTTCTGCCGGGGTTTTGGCACGTGGTGATAAAATCTATATGGTCTGCGGAATCGTAGATGGTCATTATGCTGATTTTGTGCCTTGGCTCGATGAATATGACACCAAAACAGGAGAATGGACAGTGCTTCCTGATGCTCCAAGACCACGGGATCACTTTGGTGCAGTGCTCGTGGACGACAAAATTTACGCTGCCGGCGGTAGGACTTCCCATGCCGAGATAGGGAAAGTGCTGGATCTCGTGATTTCTGAAGTGGACTATTTTGATTTTAAAACCAATTCATGGAGCACCGTAGAGGCTGGCTTGCCCACTCCAAGAGGAGGCACGTCTTCTATAGGGAAAGGGCATTATTTACTTATAATGAACGGGGAAAGCACCGTGCAGGAAGCATCACATTCAGAAGTGGAAGTATTGGACACCAGAACGGACGAGTGGTCAAGGCTAGCGGATCTGAATCAGGGAAGACATGGTACAGGTGTGATATATTACAAAGGCAAATTGTACGTAGCTGCAGGAAGTGCCAATCGCGGTGGTGGACCTGAGTTAAATGACATGGAAGTGCTGGAGTGGGAATAACAGTTTTTAACTGTGACCTTGTGACTGAAAATTATTCATTGATCAATGAAATTCCATCCCGGCTTCTTAATTTCCCTTAATGCCGGCTATTTTTCTCAAAACCGGCTTTCATTTTGAATACCTACCTGCAGAACTAAACAAACACACATGAAATCGAGCATGTCGAAGACGACACACAACTTGTCCCGAACTTGTTTCGGGAGAGGGATGATTATCTGTAATGCGAGATTCCATAGCTTGCCCTGAATAATCGGGGTAGCCTTAAAAATCAAATTATAAACACATGAAAAACTACTTAACTATCCTCGTGGCCTTTTTATTGGCTGTTCCCGTTTTAGCACAGGACAATATGACTGTGCCTTTGATCGAAGTAGAAGGATTTAGCGAAAGAAAGATTGCTCCTGATGAAGCTTCTTTCCTCATAAATCTGGAAGAAAAAGCCATGAAAGTCACCGATGCGGTACAAGTGCTCAACAAAAAAACAGAGCTTCTGACAAATGCATTAAAAAAAGCCAAAATCAAGGACTACAAGTTGATTGCTGACAATTATTCTGTGGATGTCAATCGCATCTACAGAGGAGGTACACAACGTGATTCCGGGTATGTAGCCAGACAGTCCCTTCGCGTGGTGACAAACAGCAAAAATGAAGACTTGCAGAAAATCGTCGAATCCATACAAGGAGCCGGCGACATGAGCTTTAATTTACATTTCCTGATTTCTGAAGCCACCCAAAAATCACTAGAAAACGAACTGCTTGCAGAAGCATTGAAAAATGCGGAAAGCAGAGCCCTTTTGATCGCTCAAACATTGAACATTAAATCCATACGCGTTCACAGAGTGTCCTTAGAAGCACAGCCTATAGCTAGGCCTTATGCCAAGATGGAGATGATGCGTGCCAGTGCAGATGCCGCGGATGCCCCGCCATTGTTCAATCCTGACGATCAAAGCATCGAAAAAAGAGTTTATGTAAAATACACCTATTAAGAATAGGCTGTATCATGCTCAGCTTTTCTTGTCAGGCTGAGTCTTGAAAATTAAGGAATATACAAAAAGGAGATAACGGTTTTTGAACCGGGGTTTTTGTCACCTGAGCGAAGTCTTTGATTCTGCTCAGGTGACAAATTTCATTTATGAGACGGCCTTTTTTTTGGATTTTATAATTTTGACAAGCTAACTCTCTCATTATTTTTCTCAACAAATGAAGCAATCCAACATCAGGAAAAAGCCCAAACTACATGCTACCATAGAAGCCAAATGTCAAGAAATTGGCTTTACGATGCCATCGGATGTTTATATAGGAACCCTTTTGAAAACTTTGGCAGCAAGTAAACCCAGTGGCAATTTCCTCGAACTAGGTACCGGCATCGGCTTGTCTCTATCTTGGATGGCAGACGGAATGGATGATTCTAGCAAGCTTATTTCTATAGATAACGACCCCAAGCTAACGGAACCGGTCAGCCGACTTTTCAGCCAGGATTCCAGAGTCACTATTCTTTGCCAAGATGGTGCTGAGTGGATCAGAAGCTATAGCGGAGATTATTTTGATCTGATTTTTGCCGATGCATGGCCGGGAAAATACAGTGAATTAGACGAGACGTTGGCGCTGCTAAAAGTTGGGGGCATCTATGTGATTGACGATATGGACGAGCAGCCGAATTGGCCGGAAGGTCACGCCGAAAAAGCTGAAGAGCTAATTAGCACACTTGAGGCACGGGAAGACTTTTGCATCACAAAAATGAATTGGTCAACGGGGATAATACTGATGACCAAACTTCATTAAACCATAGCGATCATCTCATCTCTATAGTACCGGTGCGGATCCTTTGCAAAAACAACGATTTTGAATTAGTTTTTAACGTACTTTTTCAGCTTTATAAATTTCTCAATCACCTTTAACTTACGGACAGAGTTTTAATTGCACACTCAACGAAAACCATAACAAAAAGGAAATCTCAGAAAGCGTAAGGCAAATCCAAAAAGTCGCTATACTTAAACCCGAAATGATATAAGATATAATGAACGATTCGAGAAGAGAATTTTTAAAGAAAGCTGCATTGGTCACCGGTGGAGCTAGTATCTGGAGTGCCATGCCTTCAGCCGTTCAGCGGGCCATGGCGATCCCTGCAGCACCTGGAACTACTTTTTACGATGCAGAGCATGTAGTGATGCTGATGCAGGAGAACAGATCTTTTGACCACTGCTTCGGCACCATGAAGGGCGTTCGCGGCTTCAATGATCCAAGGGCAATTTACCTTCCTGATCAAAATCCTGTTTGGCTTCAGCCGGACAAAGATGGAAACCGATTTGCACCTTTTCGCTTTGACATCAAAGACACCAAAGCTACTTGGATGAGCGGAACTCCCCATTCTTGGGAAAATCAAGTGGATGCACGAAACGAAGGAAAATACAACAATTGGATCGAAGCAAAAAGACCCGGAAAGGAATTTTATGACATGCCTCTGACTATGGGGTTTTACAGCAGGGAAGATTTGCCTTTCTATTATGCTCTGGCGGATGCTTTCACGGTGTGCGATCAGCATTTTTGCGCAGCACTTACCGGCACCACTACCAATAGAAATTACTTCTGGACAGGCAAAACACATGGAGCAGATGGAGAGAAAGCCAAAGTCAGAAATAGTGAATTAACCTATGAAAAGGAGGGGAGTTGGAAGACCTTTCCTGAGCGGCTAGAGGAAAACGATATCTCTTGGAAAGTCTACCAAAATGAACTCAGCATCACAACTGAGCTTGAAGGCGAGCCAGAATCACTTTTGGCAAATTTTACCGACAATAATCTGGAGTGGTTTTCACAATACGGCGTACGTCTCCATCCTGCACATTATCTTTTTCTACAACAAAGGGAAAAGGAACTATCTGCTGAAATAGCGGCTCTAAAAGCGCAACTAGAAAGCAATCCGGCAAATACCGACGATCTTAAAAAGGAACTGAAGGAAAAGGAAGATGGGTTGGACTATCTGGCAGTGTATCTTAAAAAATGGAATGCAGCCGAATTTGAAAAGCTTTCCGATCATGCCAAAAGCCTTCATAAAAAAGCATTTCAAACGAATACGGGTGATCCCGACTATCATCAGACAGAAAAACTTTCCTACCAAGAAAATGGAGAAGATCGGGAAACTTTGATTCCCAAGGGAGATATTCTGCACCAATTCCGTAAGGATGTGAGAGAAGGTACTTTGCCTACAGTCACTTGGCTTGTAGCCCCACAGAAATTCTCAGATCATCCAAGTGCTCCCTGGTATGGAGCCTGGTACGCTTCAGAAGTGATGAATATTTTGACTGAAGACCCTGAAGTCTGGAAGAAAACGATATTCATCGTCAATTACGATGAGAATGATGGCTATTTCGATCATATCCCACCATTCGTACCACCACATCCCCACGAACCAAATGGAAAGATGTCCGAAGGCTTGTCAAGCGCAGGAGAATTTGTCACTGCCGAAGAAGAGCTCAAAGCAGGATTTGCACCAGAAGAAGTAAGAACAAGCCCAGTCGGTTTAGGGTACAGAGTTCCTTTGATTATCGCCTCTCCATGGTCACGGGGCGGATGGGTCAATTCTGAAGTTTGCGACATTACTTCCACCATTCAGTTTTTGGAGAAATTCCTCTCTAAAAAAACCGGAAAAGTGATCGAAGAAACAAATATCAGTTCTTGGAGACGAACCGTAAGTGGAGATTTGACCTCAGTTTTCAGGCCTTACAATGGTGAGAAAATAACCCAAGCTGAGCCGGTAGATCATGAAGAATTCGTAAAGCAGATTTATAACGCCAAGTTCAAAAACCTCCCTACCAACTTCATCAAGCTATCCGAAGAAGAAGCTAAAAAAGAATCCGGAAACAGAGACAACCCAGCTGTTTTTGCTACTCAAGAACCTGGAACAAAACCATCCAATAAACTGAATTATGACTTGCATGCTGACGGGACGCTCAGCAGGGATGGAAAGAATTTTGTCATCACTTTCTCTGCTTCCCAGGGCCTTTTTGGTAAAGACGCTTTAGGAGCGGGATTCAATGTGTATGCCCCCGGAAATTACCGAAACCCAAAAACAAAGCAATTTGAAGCGGTGAAAACATGGGCGTTTGCGGTAAAGTCGGGAGACAGCATTTCGTATGAATGGCCGATCTCCGAATTTGAAAATGGGCTTTGCCACCTTCGGGTCTATGGGCCAAATGGCTTCTATCGTGAATTTAAAGGTGCATCTTCTGCTTCAAATCTGGAAGTAAGTGTAAAGCCACATCTGAAAAACGGGAAAGTTACCGGCGAACTCGAATTGAGAATTAAGAATACTTCTCCTTCTAATTTAACTATCCTTGCCAAAGATGATATTTACCTCAAGCTAAACAAGGAAATCAAGCTCTCAGCAGGTACAGAAACTACCCTGAAAGCAGATACTAAAAAGCACAAAGGCTGGTACCAACTCAGTCTTACTGCAAGGAATGATCCCCACATGGAAATAACCTACGCGGGAAGGCTAGAAACCGGAAAAGACAGCATTTCTGATCCGCAGATGGGAAAAGCAATCTAACGCATTGCCTAGCTAGGGCTTGCTGAAAAAGTCTCAGGTATGCCAGCTTCAAGGCGGCCGAGTGAAGATGTATGCTTATACCTCGAATGAGGCCAACATAGAAAATGGTATGCCTGAGGCTAGCTTTAAAATTCCGATTTTGGGATTTTCTGATGCATGGATAAAGACCTATTGTGCTCAATACGCTTGCACTTGCTGAAAAACCGTTCGCATCAAAAATGGGGTAATCATTCAAAATGATAGCTTTTGATCTACTACAGGCGTTTTTCAGCATGCCCTAGCTACACTGTCCCAAAAGCATAAAAATTATCACAAAAACCAAGATAGTACCCAGGCATCCTCCACCCAGTTTGTATGCACCATAGCCTGCAATTAGTCCTTTGAAAAGATTATTCATATTGGAGAAATTTTAAGTTTTAAATTGATTGCTATGGCACCATTCACAAGTTGTGCCATAGCAGTTTTCAGTTTACAAACACATTGCTAAACCCAGAAAATCGAGCTTTCAGAAAGATTATTGGCTTTTTCAAAGCAACCTTTGAGTAAGAAAATCCCGATTTGAGACAAGAGCCATTTCCCAATTTGGGAAAAGTTACTGTTGACCTGATGTTGTTTATATGATTATCCGGAAATGCATTAAAAGAAATGTGATTATCCGCAATGATGCCAGTAGCCATATTTCCCTTGTTTTACTGGACGGAAGACCGAAGACGGGTGACCGAAGTGGCCTTGACCTTACCTGATTTTGGTTGTCACATTCTTGTCTTCCGGACAGTTAAGTTAAGTGATTGTTTTACTATTCTCTTTCTTGGTTGTTCAGGG
>NZ_JAVDWS010000031.1:0-37202 GCF_031457395.1 Algoriphagus sp. 4150 | reverse complement strand
AAGCTCAACCGTAGATATTTTGGGGAAAGACTCTTTGACCGACTGATAATTGCGGGAATTCAACCCTACTGGCAAAGTAGCGGATAATCATAAAATTCATTCTTAATATGGAAATAACCTTATCAGATAGAAGAACTATAAAGATTGAAGCCATTTTGGAATTATATCGTGCCAACGAATGGAGCTCTGCAGACAAGCCAAGTGAGCTTTATAACGGACTTATGAATTCCCATTCACTATTCTCAGCGTGGGACAAGGATAGACTTGTTGGAATTGGCAATGCTATTTCTGACGGTTTTTTGGTCGTTTACTATCCTCATTTACTAGTTCACCCGGATTTTCAGGGAAAAGGAATTGGAAAGATGATTATGGATAAAATGCAGGAAAAGTATGGACATTTCCATATGCAAATGTTAACAGCAGACGGAAAAGCGATCGATTTCTATCAAAAGGCAGGTTTCACAAAAGCAGGAGACACGGAACCAATGTGGATTTACAAAGGGGATGAACATGGCTAAACATTAAGTAATAAATATGATTATCCTAAATGGTTCCAGTAGCCATATTTCCCTTGTTTTACTGGCTAGAAGACCGATGCCCCGTCACAGCGGGCTGGCCGAAGTGGGCTCAATGCTAGTGTTAACCAAATCCTATAATGCTTTAGTCTCTTCTTACTGGCCGAAAATCGGATATACAAAAAGTAATAACTCAAGAGAGCTTATGAACTGAAATCATAAAAGATAAAGCACTCATGTTCCTGATAAATCCACGGAACGGATCTGTAAATCTTAAATCCAAGGTTATAAGTCCCAAATCTTCCCTATTTTCAGGCAAATTTTTCAAAAATGCTAGACAGCAAATTACTTGTAATCAAAATCGGGTCGAATGTGCTGACTCAGGAAAACGGACTTCCTGATCTGGAACGCATGCAAAAACTCGTGGCTCAAATTCAGGATTTGACTTCCCGGGGAAAGAAAATCGTGCTGGTAAGCTCCGGAGCAGTGGCTTTCGGCAGGCAAGCCATTCCGCTTCCCGAGAAACTCAACCCCGTATTCAAAAAACAAATATGGGCTTCCACCGGCCAAATCCGACTGATCAATCAATACCAAAACTTCTTCGAAAAGCATGATCAACCGGTTGCGCAGATCTTGGTCACAAAAGAGGATTTTCGTGACAGAAAGCATTACCTGAACATGAAAAACTGTGTACAGGCATTGCTTTCACAGGGTATTTTGCCCATTATCAATGAAAATGACACCGTAACCATCACCGAGCTGATGTTCACTGACAACGATGAACTGGCAAGTCTCACAGCTGCTATGATCAATGCAGATACGATGGTATTGCTGACAAATGTGGACGGGATTTTCACGGGAAATCCTTCCGAGTCCACTTCCGAACTTATAGAAAAAGTAGCTTCCAGCATGCCCGAGGTGTCCAACTACATCTCGGCTTCCAAATCATCTTTCGGTCGCGGAGGCATGCTTACCAAATACGCTATGGCCAAGAAATCGGCCGATCTTGGCATTCAAGTAATCATTGCCAACGGTAAACGGGACAATGTTCTGGGTGAATTTGCAGACAAAACCTTGCGCTGCACCTGGTTTGAGCCACAGAAAGCCAAGCACGGTGCGAAGAAATGGCTGGCTCATGGCGAACATTATTACGTAGGAGAAGTTACGATCAATGAAGGTGCAAAAACCTCCCTTACTGCCGAAGTAATCCGGAGTTTATTGCCGATTGGAATTATTAAGCTGGAAGGTGAGTTTTCCAAAGGAGACATCTTGCTTATTCGTGATGAGTCCGGGCATAAAATCGGGCTTGGCCGTGCAGAGTATTCCTCCAAAATAGCCGGCGAAAGAGTTGGCCAAAAGAACCAAAAAGCATTAATCCATTACGATTACCTCTATATTTTCGATCATGACTGAGTACCAACATATATTTGAAGGAGTAAAAAAAGGAGCAAGAAAATTGACAGGTCTCAGCAATGAGAAAGTCAACCAGGTACTACATAACCTGGCCATTTCAGCAGTAGAAAACACCGACTTTCTACTCGAAGAAAACCAAAAAGATCTGGATCGCATGGATAAGAATGATCCTATGTACGACAGGTTGTTGCTTACTGAAGAGCGAATCCAGAGTATTGCCGGTGAAATCATTCAAGTAAGCGCACTCCCAAGTCCATTGCATCATGTTTTGGAGAGCAAAACCTTGGAAAACGGTCTTTCTCTGGAGAAAACAACAGTTCCTCTCGGAGTGATAGGAATCATTTACGAAGCTAGGCCAAATGTCACATTTGATGTGTTTACACTGGCTCTTAAATCTGGAAATGGCTTGGTGCTGAAAGGTGGATCAAATGCAGATTATTCCAATCGGGCCATCATGAGTTTGATCCATCAGGTATTGGCTGTTAATGAGCTGCCGACTGACGCATTCCAGCTTTTACCCGCAGACCGGGCTGCTACCAAAGCACTTCTGGAAGCGGTGGGTTTTGTGGATGTAATTATACCACGGGGTTCACAGGGACTGATCAATTTCGTAAGGGAAAATGCAAAAGTGCCGGTCATCGAAACCGGAGCCGGAATAGTCCATACCTATGTGGATGAATCGGCTGATCTCGATAAAGCAACGGAGATTGCCTTCAATTCCAAAACCCGCAGACCAAGCGTCTGTAATTCCTTGGATTGCTTAGTCATTCACGAAGTTCACCTGCCGGCCTTGAATGATATTATCCAACTTATGCTGGAAAGCAAGGTTCAGATTTTTGCTGACGAAAAGGCCTTTGCGGCTTTGGACAGCAATGAACTGATTTCACCGGCTGAAGAATCCCATTTTGGAACTGAGTTTCTGGGACTGAAATTAGCCATCAAGACCGTAGCAAATCTCGATGAAGCGCTGGATCATATCGCAGCATATTCTTCCAAGCATTCTGAAGCTATTGTGGCAGAAAATCAGGAAGTGATAGCCCGGTTTCTTCTTGAAGTGGATGCTGCTGCTGTGTATGCAAATGCCTCCACGGCATTTACCGACGGAGCCCAGTTCGGACTGGGAGCCGAAATCGGCATCAGCACCCAAAAACTACACGCCCGTGGCCCAATGGCTTTGAAAGAACTTTGCAGCTATAAGTGGATCGTGAGAGGAAATGGACAAGTGAGAGATTAGTGGTCAGTTTTCAGTTTATCCACCTGACTATGAAAAATTTAGAATTCACAAAAGAATGGTGACCCTAAGGTATTTAGGAACAAAATTGGGTAACCCTGTGCGAAGCCAAAAGATCCTCGACTTCGCTCGGACTGACACGACATCAGCGCACTAGATTAAAATTCCGTCATTGGTAGCAAGGCCGAAGAGTTTGACATTTAGCTATAACATTGTCTTGAATTTAAGACACTTTTGACAAACATTTGTCTTGAGTTAAAGACAATTTTGAGGTATATTTGTCTTGAACTCAAGACAATGTCATGGAAGAGCTTTATATATTCCAACAAAATCTCATTACTCAAATCTCCTTAGATTGGAAGAGGTATCTATTTTCTGAAATAAAAAGAGATGAGAAACTACTTGGAATAAAAGGAATTCGAGGTGTTGGGAAAACAACATTACTGCTTCAATATTTAATTTCTTCCCCGCTCAATCCTAACCAAAAACTGTATGTAACGGCGGATCATCCCTATTTTTATCAAAACTCTCTCTTTGAGTTAGCTTCACAGTTTTATTCAGCTTCAGGCCAGCTTCTATTAATTGACGAAGTACATAAGTATAAAAACTGGTCCAGAGAACTTAAGCTTATCTACGATGGGTTTCCAAATCTACAAGTAATTTTTACCAGTTCTTCAGCTTTGGATTTGTATAGAGGGGAATCAGATTTGAGTAGAAGATTAATCACCCAAAACCTAGAGGGGCTTTCTTTTAGAGAGTATCTGAGATTAACCCAAGCGTTAGAATTACCGAGTTTTTCATTGGAGGAATTGATCACAAACCATCTGGAAATAACGTCCACCTTACTTCCTAAATTCCATGCTCTTCCAAATTTCAAGAACTATCTCAACTATGGATATTTCCCAATAGTAAATCAAGTTACTCCTGAAAGTGTCAGCAGCAGGGTTTTCCAAATCATCAACACCGTACTTGAAAGCGATCTAGCTTTCGCCAAAGAATATTCCCCATCCAATATTGCCAAAATCAAAAAACTACTCGGTGTAATCTCGGTTTCAGTGCCTTTCGAACCAAATATTTCAAAAATTGCAGAAAAGTTAGGTTTAGGCAGAACGACCGTCTATTCATTTCTAGCTCATTTGCAAGACGCTAAGCTCATTCGGATGATTAACAAACAAAATCGGGGAATCAACTATTTGCAAAAGCCTGATAAAATTTATTTCGAAAACACAAATTTTGCTTTTGCTCTGCAATCGCAACCTAATTCCGGAACAATTAGAGAAACGTTTTTTGCCAATCAATTATCAAATTCCGGTCATAAGCTTGAATTAAGCACAAAAGGAGACTTTCTAATTGATCAGACTTGGACAGTAGAAATTGGCGGAAAATCAAAAGACGGGGAACAAATCAAAGGAGTTGAGGATAGTTTTTTGGCACTGGATGAACTGGAGATAGGTTTTGGTAAAAAAATCCCATTATGGCTATTCGGTTTTCTGTATTGAAATTTGATTATAAAAACCCTCAAAAATTATCCGTCTAAGGGAGATTTGCCTTAATTTCGTATTCCATCAAAATCCCACAACCCGTTGAAACGCCTCGCAATACTAGCCTCCGGAAGCGGTAGCAATGCCGAAAAAATCATGGCTCATTTCCAGAATTCTGAAAAAGCAGAAATTGTGCTGGTTGCCTCCAACAAGCCGGAAGCTTTTGTGCTGGAGCGGGCAAAGAAATTCGGCGTTCCCACATTTACTTTCTCCCGCAAGGAGATGGATGCCGGGATTTTACTTGAGAAACTCCAATCTGAAAATATTGATTGGGTGATTCTGGCCGGTTTTCTACTGAAAATCCCGGTTGATCTGACCAGAGCTTTTCCGGATAAAATGGTGAACATACACCCGGCTCTTTTGCCTAACTATGGAGGAAAAGGCATGTACGGGAGTTTTGTACACGAAGCCGTAAAAGCAGCCGGCGATACCAAGACCGGCATCACTATCCATCTGGTCAATGAAAATTACGACGAGGGAAGAATTGTTTTTCAGGCTTCCACCCCTATCACCGACGCCGATACACCTGATTCTATAGCCGAAAAAGTGCATGCCTTAGAGCACAAGCACTTCCCTGAAGTAATTGATGGGTTATTGTAAAACTTACTACAAAGCTCTTTAAAAAAAATCCATAATCTTGCAGAACTATTTTGAACTAGACCTTCTAAAGGAAGACCATATGAGAGATGTAGTCCATTTAGGTCAGCGGAAATCTTTGGACTTTTCTGTGGGAATCTTCGGGAATTCTTATTATACACTTGCAAGCAAAGGAAGGTCTACGGAAACTCTCAATAATCTAAATCCGCGAACATCTGCGAGCTTTTCTGCGTCTATCTGCGAGAACCCCACCATACTATTCACTTAAACACTATCCCATGATTTATAAATTCCCTATTACCTCCTATTTTATCTTCTTCTTAATCTCTTTGTCTTCTTTCACCACCGTTACTGCTTGCTTTGGCCAGACAATCAAACTTCCCAGCAATGATGAAATCAGCTCCGGTCTAAAAGAAGCACTGGAAAAAGCCACAGGAATCAGTGCAGAACGTTTGGGTTCCAAGGACGGGTATTTAGGAAATCTTGATGTCAAAATCCTTTTTCCCGAAGAAGCTAAAAACGTAGAAAAAACCCTACGCTCGATGGGCTTGGGCAGTATGGTAGATCAGGCGATCACCGGTCTCAACCGTGCTGCAGAAGACGCGGCTATGGAAGCCAAGCCTATCTTTACGGACGCAATCAAGCAAATGAGCATAGCTGATGTGAAAAACATTCTTTTGGGAGAAGACAATGCTGCTACCAGCTATTTCAATACCACTACATCCCCTGTGCTTACGGAGAAATTCTCACCTATAATAGACAGTAGCCTAAAGAAAACCGATGCTACCAAGTATTGGGAGGATGTGATGAACCGATACAACAAGGTCCCTTTAGTGAAAAAAGTAGATACAGATCTTACAGCCTATGTGACCAGAAAGGCAATTGACGGCCTATTTGTAGAAATAGCCAAAGAGGAATTGAAAATCCGTGAAGACATCTCTTCCCGATCTTCCCCTTTGCTCCAAAAGGTATTTGGCTATGCCAAGCAGGCTGATAAATAAGTGTTATTAGATTCTAGGCTCTTGGTTCTAGACTTCAGCCTTCGCTATTCAGCATTCAGCATTCGATATTCATTATTCCACCTGCTGTAGACAATTTTGTTATCCGTTGGACTGTTAACAAGTTGTTCAGGAAAATCGCTTCTACTCCTCCAAAAAAACTTCGAGGGTTTGATACAAGAAGACAGATATACCCAAAACAGACATGTTTCTTCAATGTCAACCCTCGAAGGATTACTCGATTTCACTAGACTCTTGGCTCTAGGTTCTAGCTACTTGATACTTAATACTACCTACGAGTCACTTTCTATAAATCCCTCCACGACAGTCATCGGGACAGGCTCTTGCCCCCTTTACCTGAATTTATTTTCCCAAACCAAGCCATCAATCCAAGGGGGAGTTCCGCAGATCTCGTTACTAGACTCTTGGTTCTAGATTCTAGGATCTTGGTTCTAGATCCTTAACTTCGCTATTCGACATTCAGCATTCGACATTCATTATCCCATCTGCTATGGACAATGTGGTTATCCACTTCGGTACCATCAAGTTGTCTTTATTGCAAACCTGAAAAGCTGTGTAGCTTGGTTCTTAACTCATGGATCTTGTTTCTTGATTTTAGGCTATTTCCTCTTGATACTCAATACTTGATACTAGCTACTTTCATTCTCTCACTCGCTTTTCAAGCTTTCCACGGGATTCATCAGTGCTGTCCGAACCGACTGGAAACTCACAGTGATCATCGCTATCATCAACGCTACTAAGCCGGTGACTGCAAAATACCACCATTGCAGCTCGATCTTAAAGGCAAAATTCTCCAGCCAAGCGTTTGACAAGTATAGGCTTATTGGAACAGAGATCAGGATAGCCAGTAGTACAGTCTTGCCAAAATCCTTCGAAAGCAAAGCGACAATGCTCCAATCAGTGGCTCCCATTGTCTTGCGAATACCAATTTCCTTAGTTCGCTGCTCTGTCATGAAGGCTGTCAGTCCATACAAACCCAGACATGCAATAAAGATAGCCAGAAGGGCAAATCCTATAATGATATTCGCTACACGTTCTTCCTTCTCATAATTACGCTGAAAGTCCTGATCCAAAAATGAATAAACAAAAGGATCTGCTATGTTGAATTTATCCCAGCCAGACTTTGCCGCAGCCAAAACATCATTGGTACTGCTTCCTACGAAATTAGCAATCAGATATCCACCACGATTCTGCTTTATAAAAGCGTACGGATTAATCTTCGTATGAAGGCTTTGGTAATTAAAATCCTTCACCACTCCTACAATCTCCAATGTATTCAACTCCCCTCTCCATTCGAAGTGAATCTTTCTTCCCACAGCTTCGGCAACTTCATAACCCAAGGATTTAATAGCCGATTCGTTCAAAATCATCATGGGATATTCCGAAGTGTACTCCTCAGTAAATGTCCTTCCTTCCAGCAGCTGAAATCCAAGTGTCTCTACGAAATCATCACCGACATATGCATTGGTTATGTTCACTACATCCTCCACGGTTTTGCCATCTGCATAGTACATCATATCCTCTATGCTTTCTATTCCCGGATAAGTTGAGGCTAGCGTCACAGATTTCACATTTGGATTCTGCATCATACTGGTTTTCAGCACATCATATTTGAATACAGCATCTTCACTTTTGAGTGGAAGAATCAATTGTTGGTCTTTTTTGAATCCCAAATCCTGATTTTGGACAAAGTCCAGTTGGTTCTTGATCACAAAAACCATCAAGATCAGACATGCTGAAATAGCAAACTGAAAAACCACCAAGACTTGGCGGAGTGAAAAACCCGACAATCTGCCTTTAAATCTCCCTTTCAGTACAGTGCTTGGCGTGAAGGCTGACAGAAAAAATGCCGGATAGATTCCTGCTAGCAAACCCGCCGCAATAGCTAGGATAAAAATCGCCAGTAGAGGAAAAGCCCGTTGGTACAACTCCAAATCCTTACCGGTCAATTGGTTGAAGTAAGGCATTAAAAGTGAAGCAAGTAGAAAAGCCATTATCAGCCCCAGCACGGAAATGATCAAGGATTCACCCAAAAACTGTCTTATCAACTCATTCTTCTTCGCTCCCAATAGTTTCCTTATTCCTACTTCCTTAGAGCGCTTTTCGGATCGTGCGGTCGCCAAATTCATAAAATTGATGCAGGCGATCAGAAGAATAAATCCGGCCACCGATCCAAAAACATAGAGCGTCGTCATATTGCCCGTGACTCCCAATTCGTAATCTATGCTAGAACTAAGGTAAATAGCTGTCAAAGGCTGCAAAAACAAGCTTTTGCTAAAGCTTCCCATGGCTTTCAAATCCTCTGCGCCATGTCGGTCAAAAAACGGAATCAGTTTTTCCTCAAACGCCCCGGTATCAGTGTTTGGAAGAAGCTTTACATAGGTATAAAAGATATTGTTAGTAGCCCAGTTAGTCATTCCTTTCACTGCATTGCCTATGTCATTATTTTCCATAGACAGGAAAAAATTCGCATCCACATGGGACTTTACTCCGGTATCCTCAAATACGCCGGTGATGGTATAATCAAAGTCTCCGAAAGGCAAGCCAATGGTAAGGGGCTGGTTCATGGGATCAGCTTCACCGAAGAATTTTCTGGCAAGCGAAGCAGAAAGAATCACAGAATTGGGAGCTTTCAGGGCATTGGAAGGCAGCCCCGTTAGAAATTCATATTCAAAAACCTGAAAGAAAGTAGAATCTACATAATAACCTTTTGATTCATAAAACTGTGTTACCTCACCGTTGCTTTCACTTTTCAAGAGCATTTGGTCAAGTTCGGGAAACTTCATGATTCGGGTAGAGTTTTCGACTTCAGCAAAGTCACTTCTCAAACCTTCCGCCAGCGGACCCGGGCTCCCGGCCCATTTAGAATCTGCGGTTTCCAGAGCCACACGATAGATCCGTTCTCCATCTTTGACATGCTGATCGTACGACAGCTCGTCAAAAATAAACAGCCCAATCAGCAAGCATGCTGCCAGACCAACCGCCATTCCAAGTACGTTAATGACAGTAAGTGACTTGTGCTTTTTGAGGTTTCTAAAGGATATTTTGACGTTGTTTTGCCACATGATTTTTATAGTTACAAAATTCTAATTTGGCATTTCGATATTCAGCATTCAGCATTCATTATTCCACCCGCTGTAGACAGTTTTATTATCCACTTCGGTGCTATCAAGTTGCCGTTATTGCACTCCAAAAGCTTTGTAGCTTGCTTCTTAACTCATGCATCTTGTTTCTTGCTACCAGTTAATTCCTATAAATCCCCCTTGCCCCCTTTACCCGAATTTATTTTCCCAAACCAAGCCATCAATCCAAGGGGGAGTTCCGCATGCCTTGTCACCAAATTCTAGACTCTTGATTCTTTGCTCCTGATTCATGCTTCTTGGCTCTAACTACTTGATACTAGCTACTTGGCACTTAATTTTTGGTTCTTGGTTCTCACTAAATAGCTCCAATTAATTTCTCAAGCCCCAAATCATCTCACCTGCATCCACTTTTTGCTCTCTCTATCTACAAATGTGATGGGAACAAATTTATCCGTCGGAGCTCCGATGTAGTACACTGTCCAGCTTGGGTCATGCTTGGTCAGCATTTCGGAGATGCAATCCGCCCGATGAGCCGTGGGATTCTGGCAATCATCCCAGTAGAATAGCTCTACTTTATAATGTAGCGACTTTACCTCATTGTTGATGATCACCTGGATATCAATGTTTTGTTTTCCGGGAAGGTTCGGGATAGGAATGGCGATATGACTCATGGGTTTGTGTGTTTAAGTGTGTAATTATTGATACATATATTGTGGTTCTAATGTGTCACCCGGAGCGCCTGCTTGTCCGGTAGGCAGGAAGTCAGAGGGTTGTACGATTGTTATTTTGATTCTAGATTCTTGACTCTTTGCTACTGCAAGCTCTTCTACTTCCATGCCATTCGCAACCCCTCAAATCGGCCTATTTTGTCATAAAATCAGGACATTGAAGCAATCCACCGAACAATTTTGTCCGCCAGTGGGCAAAGTCAATAGTGTGTCCACTAAATAGGTGTTATAAAAAGCTGAGTTGACTGGCATCATTGAGGATATCATATTTTCATTTTATGTACATCCGCTTTTCTGTCAGCAATGCAGTAAATGCATTATAGGATTCGGAAAACACTAGCATTGAGGCTGCTTCGGCCTCCTGTCTTCAGTCCGGTAAAGCAAGGAGAATATAGCTTCTGGCATCATTCCGAATAGTCATATCTTTTTATCACTTTACTTGCGCCTGACATGGATTTCGTTCTATTTTTCAGATATAGTACAAGAGCGAATCCAGTCTCCGTATTAAACGATTGAATTCCTGATTAGTAAAAACCTACATTTCTTTACAAATGCAACTTTCTAAAATTCTAATTTTCTGTTTTTTAGTACTCACCAGCCCACGGCCCTTGGCTCAAGAAAAAATAGATGATGTAAAAAGCATCAACGGACTTGAATTAGCTTCTACGCTGGAAAGCCTGCAAAGTGAACTTCAATTAATCACAGGCCAAGAATCAATCTATCAAAACAATCCATGGCTAGCGGCAAGTGTAAAACGGAATCTAGACGTAGGAATCCAGGAGGGAATCTACCAAGGCTTTCCCTTAAGGATTGTCAACGGGAAAGAAGCACATGACTTGAGATTAACCTATCTTTCCGGTAGCTTATACAAATGCAGGTGGACTTATAACAAGCGCGATATTCCCAATATGGAAAGCGGAGTCAAAGACTTCATTACATATTTTACCAAAAAATTTGGTCCTCCGGTAGAGACTTTTTCCAACGAAACTTTTATATGGAAAGGGGATGTGAATAGACTCACTATCAATTATTACAATGGGACTATACAAATTGAATGGAGAGACAATGTCTCTGATAAAAAAGCCAAGCAACTCACCGGGAGTTAGATCACAGAGCTAATTTCCAGTTAATGCTGTAGGAGTATTTCGAGTAAACTGCTCCGCTTTTTCAGGAAAGTCGCTTCCACTCCAAAAAACCTTCGAGGGTTTGATACAAGAAGACTGATATACCCAAAACAGACATGTTTCTTCAATGTCAACCCTCGAAGGGTTACCCGATTTCACTAGACTCTTGGTTCTAGACTCTTGGCTCATTTTTGTCAATCCGATGATACATTCTCCCAAAAGGATTTTTAGTTTTTTTGGGAAATCCTCCATCTAAGCCCCAGAATACTCAATAGTAAAAACACAGACGCTATTGTCAGCAATCCTCCTATTGATGGCCAGAGCACGTCCCCTCCTGCTCCATATACCGCAACACTTCTATAACCTTCCAGAAAATGAGTCAGGGGAATACATGCCGCGACACTTTGTATCCATTGGGGCATCTCGCTTAAGGGCCAGGTAAACCCACTCAGAACAAAACTTGGAGTTGCTATCACCATCAGAATCTCAGTAGCTTTCAACTGGCTTGGAATCAAAATACTTACAAAAATCCCCATAAATGTCACTGCGACAATGAATACCGCAATAAGTGACATCAACTGAATCCAACTTCCCTCTATAGCAACCTGGAAGTATGCATACATACCAGCCATCATTGCCAAAACAAGCCCACCCAGTATCCAAAAAAACACTGACTTGATCCCGATAGCATTGAATATACCTCCTGATTCAGACACAAAGCCCCCCAAAGTCCCTTCTTCAGTCTCTCTGGCAAAGCTCAAGGCCATAGCCAGTAAAAACACCTGCTGCAGGATCGTTGCCAACATTCCAGGCCAAAGAAAGCTAAGGTAGTTTGCGGATGGATTGAATTTCCTCTCATAATTTACTTTGAATGGCTCATATTGAACCATTGCCATCTCTGCGGGCATGCCTTTCTTGAGCAAGGACTGGATCTCAATCCCCGCACTGAGTGTGCCCAACACCACTTGAATGCCCCTAGAGGCATAGTTGGCGGTAAGGATATTGGCAGTACTGACCTCTACCACCAGTTCCGGTGCAGACTGTCTGTATATCCCCTTCTCAAAACCTTCCGGTATCCATACCAAGGCATGAATATTACCTTCCGAGAAAGCGCTTCTACTATTCACTCCCTGGGGAAGCACTTTGGACACCCTTAGGTTTTCCTGATCATCCAGAGCTTCGATAATCTTATCAGACAAAACACTGTTATCTTCATCCACCACCCATATTGGCAAGTTTTCAGGCTTGGCTTTTTGGTATACAAGCCCAAACAGCAAGCCATATGCAAGAGGTGCCCCAAAGAATATGGCGAGGATCACTGAGTTGCTTCTCAGTAAGCCCAGCTCTCTTTTCAGTAAACCCAAAAATCTATTTCGCATTTTCAACCTCGTTTATAAGCACACGGCTGCCGGAAAGCCATTTGTTTGGATCAAGTTTTTCCTGAGGTTCCAGCTTCAGTTCATACTGACTTTGGTCATGGTCCCAACCGGGATAATTAGTGGTTTTATCAGCATATCTTGTCAGTTGCTTGATTGACACTACCCGTACAGACACTTCCTGCCCTACTGCCGTTGCTTTTGCCTTCAGCTCCTTTCCTATAGGAAAATCTCCTACCTTGGTTTCGGGGATAGTCAGTCTGAGGTACACCTTTTCATGGTCAAACCCTGTAAAGATTGGGTAACCTGCCATTGCCAGTTCCCCTTCGCTTACCGAGATAGTCTCGACTCTAAATGCCTTTGGTGCGGTGACGTACCTTTCTGCCCAAGCCACATTGGCCTCTTCCTTAGCTCCTTTGGCCCGTTCGTATTGCCCCAATGCCATCTGAACCTGTTCGTTTCTCACTCCTTTTTTTACCTCTTCCAACTTGGCCTGTGCAGCATCATGCTGGGCTTTGGCTCCTTTATATTTGGCGTTCACCTCATCGAATTGCTGACTCGAAATCAACGAATCACTGTACATTGCCTCCATCCGTCTGTAGGCTTTTTCCGCAAACAAATACTGCTCCTCATAGCCTTCCACGTTGGCAACAGCTTGCCTGAGCTGCTCATGGGTAGCCCCATTTATCGCCATCCTGTACTGAGCCTCTGCTGAGGTCAGTGCGCCTTCAGCCTGTGACAGCTTTGCCTTGACTTCAGGAAAGTCTAAAACAGCCAAGGTATCTCCCGCTCCGACTTCCTGCCCTTCATGGACATACACCCTATCCACCCGTCCGGGATATTTGGTGACTACGGTTACGGTCTCTCTTTTGACTCTTCCCTCCAAGATCTCTTCTTTGGGAGACATGCATGCGGTAAACCCCAGTAACAAGAGGTAAATACCTGATTTTTGATAGATGCTTTGCATAATATTTTTTTTAGATCTTTCTTAATTGAATGGATAGCTCCATGTGACCAATGTGCATATTGCTCCTTACTGTATTGCCAGTTGGTCCATGCTAAGTCTTCCTTTTCCTTCCAGCACTTTCAAGGCAGCCTGACGTTGGTTATAAAGTGCCTGTGTCCATTCCAACATGGCTTCTTGGTAGTCGCTCTCGGCTGTGAGTAATTCCGATAGTTTGATCAACCCCAGAGAAAATTCTTTTTTGGCAATTTCAAGCTGTTTGTCTGCTATTTCCGTGGCTTTCCGGGAGAGCTTGAGCTGTACCTCGGACTGTCGGTAATCCTGTATGGATTTTTCCTCCGCCAATGCCAGTAACTCTTCCGTCTCCGCAATCCTTTCGGATAGCATTCTTTGCTCAACTTTGGCTTTTTTGATGGCATGATTTGTATGAAGCCCATCAAAAATCTCCCATTTGAGACCTACCCCCACATATGCTGAAGGATAGATTGTGACATTTCCTATCTGATCGTAGCGAAATCCGGAGAATGCTGCCACTTTGGGAATATGGTTTGATTTTATTGCCTTGTATTTCCACTGCTCTGCTTCGTATGCCGAATTAAGAGCTTTCAGCTCGGCCCTGTCTTCAAACCCACCGTCCAATTGGACTTTCCTCTCGGCCGAATTGATCTCCAACTGATCCAAACGGAGATCCTTCACCCCTGTCAATTGTGATAGCTTCCGCTCCAAAATGGATTTGCTGTTGGCAAGTTCTTCCTGCTTTGCTTCCAGCTTAAGCATAGCCAAGGTGATCTTCTCGAGTTCATGTCTTGGAATGAGCCCGTTCCCAAATGCACTTTCTGCAGTCAGCTTCTGTCTATCCAATCTTTCAGCGGCATTGACCAACACCTCTTCTGACTGCCTGATCAGCAGTGCGCGGTCATAATAAGATGCAAACTCCAATAGAAGCTCCGTAGAATGCATTTCTTTTTGGGCATTGACGACTGATTTCTTTTGCTCCAATGCCTTCATATATCTGGGAACTTTCAGGCCCGAAAACAAAACCATATTGGCTGAAATATTAGCTCCCCAGTAGTTATTACCCATTGAAAATTTACTTGTTTCGGGGATGATATCGGGAGATATCGGTATGGGAAGCTGCTCTAGGGCGGGCAAAACTGAACCCAAATGGGGAGTTAGCAAACTCCTAGTCTGTAGCTCCATGTCAGAGCGAAATGCAGCATATCCTCCTGCCAGTTCCAACTTGGGGAGGTAGGTCGATTTCAACATCTGCTTCTCGATTTGCACCAGCTCTAATTGGGAATCCATCTGCGATTTTTGATGACTTCGCTGTTCTGCCAGCCCTGCCAACTCCTCAAAAGTCCATCGCTCCTGCCCATAGGCAAACTGTGTACACGTCAATGCAATCAGCAACAATAGGCTTTTTGATATTATTCTAAAATTATCCATAGTCATTTTATTTCTATTATTCGGAAAATACTGAATGACACTACAATCCTGACTCCGCATCAGAAGTATTCAAAAGAGAAGGTGACAAAGAGACACATTACTTCTCTTCATGGAAACCATTCGCACTGACCAAACCTACTATGCAGCAAATGCCCCTATTTGATAACCTCTAGCCCCCGTTAACAATGGGAATCCCTTCCACAAAACTTCTTATATAATGCTTATTCAACGATGCAAAATTAGATTGGCGACCTGTGGATTCTTTTGATTTACATCAAAAAGGCAAAACTTAAAAAACTATTGTTTCTTGGAACGAATCCTACTTAAAGTCTCTTGAGTAATTCCCAAATAGGAAGCTATATGGCCCAAGGGAGCTCTCAAAATAATAGCAGGCTGTCTTTCATGCAATGTATCATACCTTTCTTGGGCGTTTTGAAACTGCAAGGCCACAATCCTGTAACTTGACTTCAATAAAAAATGTAATAGAAAATGGCTTTTTACTTTCTCCATTTCAGGAAATCCCGCAAGCATATCGTCCAACCCCTCTCTGCTCAAGCTATACAAAACACAATCCTCCAAAAGCTCTATAGAATAATTTGATGGAGTTCCTTCGAAAAAACTTTCGGGAACTGTCAGCATATCTCCCTCAGTGTAAAAGCTATAAGTAATCTCCTTGCCGCGCTGATTGTAGTAAAACACCCTAGCCATTCCCTTCTCTATAAAATAAATCAAGCGGGCGGTATTTCCTGCTTGATGCAGAATATTTCCCTTGGGTTTCTTCTCTACGCACACCTTATTAAGTATCTCTTGTCTTGTTTCCTTAGAAAGTCTTACAATTTGATCCAAATAATTCAGTAAGGTCATATGAGCTCGTAATCTTGGTTAAATAAGGTGCTATAAAGAATTCCAAATATACAGACAAAGTACTTGGCATACTTATCCCCATCAACAGTTAAAGGCACGCTTCATCGGTTGTATAGAATTCCTATTACAAAAATAACAGATCTATTTATATAGAATAAATTACGATTTTATATAGGAACTGAACTGACATGCAGTTTTAAGTATATCCAAGTACATCTTAGCACTAAAAATGGCAATCCATGAAAATCGGATTTTTCTACGAGTCTAATCAGTAGGACTCATTACTTTGTTTGGCAAAGCCACCTCATCCTACCATTCATTTCTTCAAAACCTCGATCAGACTATTTACGGTCTTTGTTCCTATCCCCTGCACATTCAGTAGTTCTTCCTCACCGGCGGTAAACACCCCACGAAGATTTCCAAATTTCATCAGCAGCCTTTCTGCCTTATCTACACCAATCCCCGGGAATCCTTCCAAAACATGGATTTTTTGTGCTAACAGGGGATCGCTTTTCACTCTTGAAGAGGTAGGTCTGGGATAAAACCGCTGTTCTTCCAGTCTATCCCCAGTGAGTTGTTTGAAGCTCTGAAGCATGACCTGTACCGTTTCCTTGATATTTTTAGTCCGTAATACCGGAAGTCTGAATGCCAGTGACAAGGAGAGCAGGATTCCCTGAAGAGCCTGAGGGGAAAAGTCCGTATGCTTGAAATCCCTGTTTTTCCCCTCTAAAATAAGACAGGCAGGGGTTCGGCAATTGACCAGCTTTCCCGCCTGTCTGAACAATCTTCCATCCTTGATGGAAAGGCAAAAATCAGGGATAGTCTTCCTCTCTACCAAAAAATCCCCGTCAAAAAGATAATCTCCTATTGCCAGCCGCTGCCGATGAATGATCATATTGCCCAATTTTCGAAACTCTTGTTCCAAAGCAGTCGGTTCCCTATCATCAATAGTGACCTGTAGAGGAAAATAGTAAGAAGATTTCAACAAATTGGGCATAGGATTACCAAGCTTACAGAATCCAATTTACGGGATACGAAGTGACTTTGCCAGCCTTCATCTGAAATTGATTTTAGCTGTTCACTCCTAATGTTGGATTCTTGCTCCTTGCTACTCTAAGGACAAATCTCCTCAACTCCTCGCCGGCATGTCATTTTTAAAAATCTTATATTTACCTGAACCCAAACACGATAAGATGATCTCCATCCCACTCCTATTGACAACCCTAGCGTTCCAGTTTGCCCCTAATCCCACATTTGTTGCACAGGAAATTGATAATAATGTCTCTATTGGTTACGGCCTAGCTATAGGTGATGTGGATGGTGATGGCAAGCCCGACATACTGCTTGCTGACAAAAATGAAATTGTTTGGTACAGGAATGGAGATTGGAAGAAATTTGTCATGGTAGAGAACCTTACTGAGTCAGACAATGTGTGCATTGCGGCAAGGGATGTAAATGGAGACGGAAAAGTAGAAGTAGCGATAGGTGCCCAGTGGAATCCAGGGGAAACAACTGATCCGGAAAAATCGGGAGCAGTCTTTTTTTTAGACAGACCGGAGGATCCTACAGAGCAATGGACAGCTATTCCCCTACATCATGAACCCACCACCCATAGAATGCAATGGATCAAATCCGGTGACGCAGTCCATCTGATCGTACTGCCTCTCCATGGAAGAGGTAATCAAAACGGCGAAGGAGTCGGTGTGAAGGTAATCGCCTATGAGTACCCGGCTGATCCTCTAGAGAAATGGAACTATGAGGTGATTGATGACAGTATGCATATGACCCATAATCTGGAAATAGTAAAAGATGAAAAAGGAGAATCCATTCTCATAGGAGGTAAAGAAGGCGTGAAGCGTTTAAACTATCAGGCAGGAAATTGGCAAAATAAAGTCTTGGAAATCCCCGGAAATCCAGGAATCGGAGAGCTAAGAATGGGAGACTTTTCGGGCAAGAAAATCCTGACTACAGTAGAGCCTATGCACGGAAATAGCGTAGTTGCTTACGAGGGAATCAACTTATCCGAAAATACAGGAAATATCCGTCGATATGTATTAAACGCGGAGTTAAAGGAAGGGCATGCTTTGGCTATCGATGATTTCACCGCATCCGGGATTCCGCAGATTGCAGTGGGTTGGAGAAACGCAAATGAGGAAGGTGATTTTGGGATTAAATTATTTTATCCAAAGAATGAATCCTTTTCAGACTTTGATGAGGTATGGATTGATAAAAACGGAATGGCATGTGAAGATCTCCAAGTAGCAGATTTAGACGGTGATGGGAAGCCGGACCTTATAGCATCCGGAAGATCCACGGGCAACCTTAAGATCTATTGGAATAAAAGCCAGTAGCTTTTTACAGCCCACACTTCTACCTGATATTAATAAAAGGTACAGAGACTGTCTCATAAGTAGGTTTTCTTGTCAGGCTGAGTAAGAAAAATTTAAGATTTACAAATGAATAATGACGGAAAGTGATGTAGAAATAAAGTTGTGTCAGTCCGAGCACCTGACCGACGAGAGTCGGGAAGTACGAAGGGTCCTCGTTCCTTCAGACTCCCGTCTTCCGGGTGCTCGGACTGACACAACATTTGCACGCTTTTTTGAATTCCGTCATTGGTAGCAGCTTGCCTCGCCTTGGCGGGAAGTCGAAGCCTTTTATACCCAAACTAAGCACATTTCGACTTCCTGCCCTCCGGGAGGCGGGCGCTCAACCTGCCTGACGGCAGTCAGGTGTGACAATTATGAGTTATAAGACAGCCTCTTCTTTAATGAATCCTATCTTTGCCAGTCTATGATCAGACCTGTGATCTCATGTCCAAGCACCAACCCCTCAGAAGCCGTAGCACAACCCCGAACCATCTACTGATCACTCCCACAACTAGTATGATTATTCGCAATGCCGACGGATTTATTCTATTGTCTTTATCAGATAGTTTAGAAACTCTTTGTCTCTTCTTGACTCTAAATTCTAGAATCTTGATACTTTCAGACGATGGTTAAAGATTAATTGGTTGTATAATCTTCATTACCTGCCCTCCGGGAGGCGGGTTCGGCATTCATCATTCAGCATTCTCTATTTAGATCTTGACTCTATGTTCCAGACTCTTGCTTCTTGCTACTAATGTCTTGATACTGCCAAACGGACGATTAAAGGTTAAGAAGTTAAAGAATTAAAGATTAAGGCTTAAAACACTAAAGATCAACTGGTTGTATAATCTTCATTATTCGGCTTTCATCATTCGATATTCAATATTTCCAGACTGTTGACCTTAACTGAACACTAATAAAAGAGATTGCTTCACTCCTTCGTCGTTCGAAATGACGCTCCGAACTGATCTCTGCTCTTGACTCTCGTTTCTTGCTACTAATGTCTAGATACTTTGTACTTGATACTTGCTACTTCAATAAACAGATTGCCACACTCCTTCGTCGTTCGAAATGACGCCTCACTTAAACCTGATCACTGCAAACTGACCACTGATTACTAATTACTCGCTCTTCAAACTGTCCACAGGATTCATCAGTGCGGCTTTGAACGCCTGCGAACTTACCGTCGCCAAGGCAATCAGAATAGCAACCAATCCCGATACTGCAAAAACCCACCATTCAATAGCAATACGGTAAGCGAAATCCTCAATCCACCTATCCACCACATACCAGGAAACGGGCACGGCAATTACGATAGCGATCAGAACCAGTTTGATAAAATCCTTGGAAAGTATGGTCACAACTGTAGCCACAGAAGCGCCCAACACTTTGCGTATGCCGATTTCTTTCACCCGCTGCTCCAAAGTGAAAGACACCAACCCAAATAACCCAAGACAGGATATCAAAATAGAAAGACCCGTCAGCATGCCTACAATACTATTTACCGTGCGGTCGGCTCTATACAATTCTGCGAAGTGATCATCCAGAAACCGGTATTCAAATTCCCGCTCAGGTATCCGGGAATTCCAGATGGATTCAATTTGGGCGAGTGCTTCAGGAACATTCTCACCGCTTATTTTTACAGACAATTCTTCAAACCCCCAATTGCGCTGATTAAAAATTGTCAGTGTTTCTATTTTATGATGCAGGGAATTAAAATTGAAATCCCTGACAACTCCCACTATTCTTCCTGCCGAATCCATACCGTTAAATCCAAACCGGGAACCTATCAATGATTCTATGTCCTTGCCTTCGCCATCCTTTAGAATCAGCTCATTCGCCAGGGATTCATTGATCAAATAAGTGTTTCCGTTATCCGCTTCGCTGTCATTGAAATTCCTTCCTGCTATCAATTCTATCTCATACACATTTAAAAAGTCAGGATCCACCACCACTTGGGAGGTAGCCAGATTTACGGCTGGCCCTACCCCATGAAAGGTAATCCCTGTCTGATGAAGGTTGTTTCCCAATCGCTGCCCTGATGCGGTTACTTCCTCCACCTGTGAACTTCCTAGCAATGCCTGTTTCAATGTCTCATAACGATCGGTATAACGTCCACCAAAGGGGATGGTAATAATTTGCTCATGCCTAAATCCCAGGTCTTTTTCCTGCATAAATCTTACTTGACGTGAAGCAAACAGGGTTGAAATAATCAGAAAAATAGCACAGCTAAACTGTACTACCACCAATACATTTCTAAAATCAGCCTTTCTTTTTCCCGTCTCGGGGGAGCCTTTCAATACTTTCACGGGCTTAAAGCCGGAAAGGTAAATAGCAGGATACAAACCGGAAAGGATCCCTACCAAAACAGCACCAAGCAGGATTCCTCCAAAGAAAAGTGGATCATTAAACAATGGAAATTCGAGTTTCCGTTGACTAAATTGATTTAAAAATGGTAATGCCAAATAGACGAATACCACTGCCAGCACCATCGCCATCAGACTTATGACAATGGATTCACCGATAAACTGTAAGTACAATTGGGACTTGGAAGCACCCGAAGCTTTCCTCACGCCGATCTCCATAGCTCGGCTGACTGATTTGGCAGAAGATAAATTCACAAAATTGATCCCTGCTATAAAAAGAACGATCAGCGCGATGTAGAAAAATATCCGGGTATAAGCTCCATCAAACTTTTGATAATTGATATAATCATGGGTGATGTCCGTAGAACCGGCATGTACCTCGCTTAAAGGCTGAAGGAATAGCTCGTAGCCCTTGGCTCTTTCCTCTCCCATATGAGAAGAAAGAAAAGCCGGGAATTTTGATTCCATTGCGTCAATATCCGCTCCTTCCCCCAATTCCAGATAAGTAGTCAGCCAATTATTTCCCCAGTTCATCATTGCCTGTGGACCTACGTAGCTACTGAATGAAGTAAGTCCTTCAAATTTCAGGTGGGAATTTTCCGGAATGTTTGCCAATACCGCCGTGACGGTGTAAGAGACGGTATCTTGTTCGGCAAGTGTGAGAACTTTTCCTATGGGAGATTCTTCACCAAAAATTTTCTCTGCACCTTTCTGTGTCAGAACAATACTATAAGGCTCCCTCAACGCGGGACTTGGATTTCCTTCTAATAATTTAAAATCAAAAAGCTGAAAAAAGGAGGAATCTGCCCAGAAGGTATCTGAAAGCATGGCTTCTGAACCCTGATAAGTAAACCTGAGCTCTCCTCCCGGTCTTACTCTGGTGAAATTTGTGATTTCAGGAAATTCTTCCAGTAGAGTCGATCCCATAGGATACATGGATAAGGCAACTTTTTGGGGAGCCACCATTCCTTCCCACTTCTGCACCTCATCCAGACGGTAGATATTCTTGGTATGAATGCTGTCAAAATCCCGCTCATAATTCACAAATAGCATAATCAGAATACAAACAGCCATCCCTATGGACAGTCCGGCAATATTCAGAAAGGAGAAAAGGGTATTTTTCCTAAGATTTCTAAAGGCGATTTTCAGGTAGTTTTTAAGCATTGTATGAGGATTGGGAAATTGGGAAGACTTATCCTTTGTGGCAGATTGAAACACTGTAAGATTAGGAGTTGTAATATTTACTTACGACTCCTGTTTCTACTATCCAGTGCTGGTTATTGACCACTTTCATGCCATATGCAACCTCTCAAATTCTGCTGCTTAGGCATAATAAACACGAATTCCCATAAATTCATCGAACAATTTTGACCGCTCACGGGCAAATCAAAAAAAAGAGCCGTTCCAATTTCTCGGAACGGCTCAACCCAGCACTAGGTGCTAGCGTCTGAAAAAACTTGTCTGCTTAGAATTTAAATTCGTAACCGGCAGTGATAAATCTCGGTATTCCAGCTCTGATTCCCTGAGGTCTTCTGTTGGCAATGTATCGCGCGTCAGTCAGGTTTTTTATGCTCACATTGAACCTTGAGCTCCATTTCTTCACATCGTAACTAACCATCGCATCGACTACAGTGTAGGCATCTATCTTACCGTTCCTCCCGTCTAATGAAGGTAATTTACTGTTTAATTCATCTGTAAATTGCTCCCCTACGTAATTCAAAGATATCCTAGCACCAATTCCGGAATTCGTCTCAAAAGTCAATGCTGAGTTAACAAACCAGTTGGGTGCATAAGGCGTTCTGTTCCCATTGACATTTACCTCACTGATAAATCTATCTGCTGCATAGGTTGACATAGCATAGGTAGCATTGACATCGTACGTCAACTTTGTCTTGGAGAAACCGAATAAATTGCTCAAATCAAAAACCAACGCAGACTCAACACCTCTGTGTCTTGTGGCTCCTGCATTTATTACTCCGAACCCTTGTCCACCGGCAGATTCCGAAACCGGAATGATCTGATTACTGAAATCCATATAGAACCCGGTCATTTCCATGAATAACCAATTTGACAATTCTGATCTAAAACCAAGTTCATAATTCCAACTTTCTTCCGCATCCAAATCCAGCACATCACCAAGTTCCGTGATCGCATCTTTTGTTCTTGGAGGAGCATAACCTTTATGTACACCGCCAAACAAGTTTACTTTTCCGGTTGGTCTGTAATTGAAACCCATTCCCGGAATAATTTCATGGATCACATTTCCTGCAATCAAGACTGTATCTCTAACACCTATGCCAGCAAAGCTTCTTCTTCTGATGTCTCTTTCGTAATCGAAGTTTTCATACCGCACACCCACATTCAAATCAACCTTCTCAGACAGCGCAAATTTATTTTGGACATAAGCTGCAAAAGCATTTCCGGTTCTCACTTCATCCTCAACAAGGTTACCGCTTTTTACGCCTGCTTGTGTTCCGTTGATTCTCTGTTCATTGGCTTGCTCCCACAGTAATCTTGTGCCTACCGTCAGTTCATTCTTCAAATTAAAAAGTCTGTGATCTACTTCCAATCTTGGCTCAATACCTCCGACAGCAAACTGCCTATCTCTATTTCCTGTGGAATTTCTCATAAAGATCGCTCCACCGGGGATATTTGTATCTCCCCAAACTACCCCTGTCCAATTAGCCGGAGGCGTATTGGTATCATTGATGGTAAAATCCTGTCTATTCCAGTTTCTGGTAGTAGTGTAGGCATAAGCAATGGTATTCAATCTCACATTCTCGTTGAATCGGTACTTATGGCTAAAGCTGATAGAATATCTCGATACATCAAGCTGATCATCCGGAGCCATTCTGACAAAATCCTGCCCTCCCTGATCATACATCACTTGATTCAAGCCAATATAGGTAGAATTCGAAACTTCGTTATATATCCCCAATTTCAATCCCAACTCGGATTTTTCATTGATCTTGAATAAGAATTTTGTGTTGAAATCCGTGATATCGAAGCTTGTAGATCCTACTTTATCAGCTCTTTTCTTCAATAAATTCACCTGCATTCCGGTATTCCCGAAGGTATTTCCATAATTCACCAAACCTGAAAAATAGCCACCCTGTCCTCCTTGGATTCTAATAGAGCCTTCTTGCTCTTGGGGAGGATTTGGCGAAATATAATTCACAACACCACCAATGGTCTGGGGGCCATAAAGAATCTGTCCTGAACCTTTCAATATCTCCACACCGGCCATTCTGTCTATTGCCGGAGTATAGTACATTTCCGGCTCTCCGTAAGGTGAAAGTGCTACCGGTACACCGTCTTCCAGTATAAGCACTGATCTACTTCTATCCGGATCCAATCCCCTGATCCCGATATTTACCCGCATACCTACCCCTTCTTCATCCACTACATGGACTCCGGGAGACCTTCTCAAAACTTCGTTTCCACTGATTGGAGAAATAGTGCTCAATTCTCTTTGATCAATGTAGGTAACAGAACCCGGCACTTTACTGAAAACTCTGTCTTTAGCCCCAATCACAGTAATTTGAGGCATTTGGGCATCAGATTCCGTGAAAACCAATTCCAATCGACTTATCTGACCACCTTTGACCGTGATATCTCTGAGGAAAGCTTTATAACCAACAGCCGAAACTTTAATGGTATAGTCCCCATCCTCCAAATCAAAAATCTGAAATGATCCATCCAAATTTGTGTAAGTGCCCTTTACCGTTCCCAAAACTGCAATGTTAGCAAAAGGTACAACCTCTCCACTGGCGGTTTTTATTATTCCGGCAATCACCAATGATTTCTCATCATTTTCATTTTTCGCTTCCGATCGTATGGATTGGCTAAAAAAAAGCCCTAAAAAGCAAACAAAAGCAATGATCCTTGTATTTGTAAATTTACCCATCAACTATTCTTATTTAGATTTAGTACAATTATCCCGCGAAAATATCCACTATTTAAATTTAATCCAAATAAGAGTAAAAAAGATTGTTGATTCATCCGCCATAATGCGGCACGGCTATAGTCGTTGGGCAGGAGATGATGGTTAGGGGTTAAAGGATTAAAGATTAAGAGTTTAAGGGTTAATTGGTTAATTGGTTAATTGGTTAAAGGTTAAAGGTTAAAAGTTTAATGGTTAAGAGATTAAAGATTAACCGATTGTCTAATCTTCATTATTCGGCATTCATCATTCAGCATTCTCTATTTAGATCTTGACTCTATGTTCTAGAATCTTGATACTTGATACTTTCACACAATGATTAAAAGTTTAAGGGTTAAAAGATTAAAGGTTAACCGGTTGTCTAATCTTCATTATTCGGCATTCATCATTCGGCATTCAATATTTCTGGACTTTTGAGCTTAACTGAATACTAACAAAACAGATTGCCACACTCCTCCGTCGTCCGCAATGACGCTCTACTGGAAGCTGATCACTGCAAACTGACCACTGAAGACTACTCACTCTTCAAACTCTCCACCGAATTCATCAGTGCCGTTTTAATAATCTGAAAGCTTAATATCAAACCGGACAGCAGCAAAATAACTACTCCGGAAATTAAAAATGTACCCATTCCTATTTCTATCCAGTTGGCAAACTGATGAAGTCAGCCTTCCAGTGCCATGTAAGTAGCGGAACTACTAATACTCTCCTACTGTCAAAAGCTCTTCCAAATCCCCCCTACTCTTTGGCAAATCTTATATTATAAGCAACCATGTATTGGTTTTGTTGACCAAAGATGTGGCTTGCAGGTATCGATGGCTCCAGTTTTTAGACTAAGCTATTATTTTTCCCTTTTCCAAACCGTTGTCCGCCCAAATGCGGAAAACCCCACAAAACCCCGCATGTTGAGATCCCCGTCCTTTGTCAAAGTAAGTTTTCCGCTATAGGTCTTGCCGCTCTCGGGATCATAAACAGTGCCTTTTTCCCATGTGCCGCTTCCTGTATACACAAAGTCTTTTAGAATTACTTTTCCTACTACCTTGTTTTTTCGCTCTTTTTCATCCGGATTGTTTTTGTCTAAAGCTCCGGATTCTTTTGTCCAGATCAAGGTGCCGTTATATTTGTCTCCATTTTTAGTAATGTCAACTTTCCCTTTGTTTCCTTCTGTATTATAAGTGCCGATAATTTTATCCGCATCAGAGGATTGCGCAGTGGCTATTGCAGAGATAAATAATAGAAGTACAGTGATAATCTTATTCATTTTTTTTTTATTTTTTAAGTTTCTGATAATCATTTAATTATATTCACTTTATTAAATCATAAATTATAATGGTAAAATTAGGGCTTGATTTTGGTAAAACTTTTAAGATAGATTAAAAACCACCCCTTAAGTTAGTATGATCGGACATTTCTGGCCGGTATCTGATACACCAGACCTATACCGGCAAAAGGGATCATTTTCCAATTAACCAAATTTTCCAACCTATCTGAAAGGGTAGGTGTCACAGTGGCTAGAAGTATCTCTGCCAGGCGACTCGTTCTTTGGGAATCGATATGGACAAAGGAATGCATTGTGGTCGCAACTCCTATGTCTACCCCTAGTTTTAAACTCTTTTGTTTATTGACAGGAAATTCATACCCCCCTTTTACAAGTAGCTGTAAAGCATTAGGGCGAGGAGAAATCAAATAATTGCTGTACAAATCTGAAAACACAGCACTATTGCCCGTAAGATCGTCCAGAGTCTCCCTCAATCCTATATTCTGCGAAGCAATTGCCTCTACAAGCTCTTTGGATGATTTGTCCTTTATTTGATACCTGACCAGATTGATGCCCACATCTAAATTCCAGTTTTTATAAAACCATTGCGTCCCCAAACCAAACCCTAATTCGCCTTTTAGGTTTGCTTTGAGATACTCCTTTCCTATTTCATTGTCTTCAATGGATGTTTCCATAATGAATTGGTTGTAATTAGAGGGAGTAACCCCTAACTGGGAATAAATCCTCAAAGAAGAAAGGCTTTCGTCAAGTTGAAAATTGTAACCTAAACGCAGATAGTGCTGATATGGGACAAGCGTACCGACAGACCATGAGAATTCCGGTATTTGCTGACAACGGGCTGAATTGATAAATAGAACACATGATAGCAGGGCTAAAGGAAAACTTATTTTTCGTTTGTTCATTGCTGTTCACATCTATTTTGAATTGGTGAGCAGTGCCAATTCAGCCTTTGCAACTTTATAGCTCATTACTGCTCCATACAGATCTGCCTCAGACTTTGCCAGAGCGGATTCTATTTCCAATACATTGATCGGCTTGCCAAGGCCTGTTTCCTTGCGGTCTAGTTCAATTTTCAGTTCTGCTTTGCGATAGCTTACCGCTTTTTGGGCAACACCAATCAGTTCTTCGGCCTGCTTCATTTTTCGGTATGCTTTTTCTACGGATACCAGCAACTGCTTTTGTACATAGATTTCATTTTCTGCGGCCTGCTGTTGGATATACTTCCTTTGGTTCAGTGTTTGTTTGTTGATAAACAAGTCCTGAATGTTCCATCTAAAGTTTGCGCCTATAAAAGGATTGTTGGTAGGAAAAATAACATTCCCCTGCTGGTACGTATATCCGCCAATGAGGCCGATCTCGGGCAGGTTGCTTTGTTGTGCGGCCTTAATCCCCAAGTCGGATTTTTGTTTCTGCAGTTTGGTTATTTCCAAATCCACATTGTTTAGATTCGCATCTTCCTGATATTCATATAAGCTTTTGCCTAAGTCGATGTTCAAATCTTCATATGCAAGCACTATTTCTTCGGATGTAATCCCGGTCACTTGTTTAAATTCGGCTACGTAATCCTCTTCCTGAAATTTCAGCATCAGCAACTCCTGCTCTTCATCGGCAATGAGCGCCCTTAAGCCCACTTCGTTTACGTCAATGGTTTTTCCTGCCAATAATGCACTTTGTAAATCGTACAGGTTTAGTTCGGCTATTTCTATGTTTTTTTGAGCTTCCTCCATTCGTTTGCGAACTGCCAATATGCCATAGTACAACTGTTCTACCGCATAAGTAATCTGCAAGGTTGCTTTTGACTGTTCGAGAGAAGTAATGGAAAAATCGGTTTTTGCAATATCAACTCCTGTTTTTATTTTCCCCAATTGTGTGATGGGCTGGTAAACGGACACCCCGGCATTAAATGTATGGTGTTCGCCCAGTTCAAACGACTCATCTGTGGCAGGCAGTGGGATAACTGCCCCCCCCATAGGCAACTCACCAAAGGATCCGCCAGGTATTGTTAATTGCCCGACATTTACATTATACTGATAGGCAGAATTGAGCATAACCACAGGCGAATTTCTAATTTTGGCCTCCTTTATTTTCGCTTCCTGCTCCGATGCCTGCAATTTTTTAATGTTTAACAGGTTGTTGTTCTGCAAAGTCACTTCTATGGCTTTGTTGAGCGTTAGCGTTTCTGACTGCTGCGCCATAGTGTTGTGGGAAACATGGATGCCCAACAGCAACACAGCTATTTTGAATATATTATATTGCTTGTTCATCAATTTGATTTTTAGTTTTTTCGGAATTCGGAACTATCCAAGACATGTAGAACACCGGAACGGAAAGCAAGGCAATCAGCATCCCCCATACTACACCAAACGCTATTACACTTGCCAGCGGGCTCCACATCGGTGAGCCTGAAAGTATCATCGGCATTACACCAATGGCCGATGCCATTGCCGTAAGAAATATGGGACGCAGCCTGCGTTTGCCACTTTCAATGGTAGCAGTACGCAGATCCATTCCGTTATGCTTTACCAACTCATGGATATGGTCGATCAGGATGATGGCGTTACGTACCACAACTCCCGTAAGGCTTATCAACCCTACAAAGGCGGTAAAACCAAAGTTGTTGCCCGTAACCCACAAGCCCACCAATGCACCAAACAAACTCAGCGGAATGGTAAGCATGACGATTCCTGTTTCCTTCAGGTTATTCAATTGAAACAACAGTGTGAAAAATATCAGCAAAAGACTAATGCCAAGAACCAGCATCATTTCGGAAAATGTTTCCTTTTGATTGGCATCTTCGCCACCGTAACTGATGCTGTAACCTATGGGTAAATCGAGTGCTGAAATTTCAGGCTGTATGGCTTTGAGCAACTGTGAGGGCAATACGCCCCCTTGGGTTTCGCTTTGGACGGTAAGGGACCTCAGGCCGTTGCGGTGCATTATTCTTCCGGTTCTCCATACGGGGTTCAGTTCGGCAATCTGTTCCAACGGAACGTTTGCCCCGGTGACAGGAGAGCTCAGGTATACTTTGCCAATGTCGCTGGCTGACTGGCGGCTATTTTCATCTAATCGAAATACCACTTTCACTGCGTTGTTTCCTTCCCGGATAGTGGTAACAGGCGCTCCTGAAAATCCCGCATAAACACTCTTGGCAACGGCTTCTGTGGTAAAGCCCAGCCGTTCGGCTTCGGGTTTTAGCTGAATGTCCAATCCGTAATAATCTTCTTTAAAATCATCACGTACATAGGCGCTACCTTCTTTGGACTTAAGTATGGCTCCTACCTGTTGACCAATTTCTTTCAGAAAAGCGATGTTTTCCCCATAAATCTGCACTTCAACGGGTGCTTTTAATGGTTTGCCTTGCTGCATCAGGCGTACCTGTGCCGACCCCTCGGGAACAGCTGCTTCCACCTTCCGAGACAGTTCTCCAGCAAGGGACTCAGCCGCTTCCACATCAGTGGTATTCAGCATAATCTGGGCATAATTCGTCACGGGTACCTCAGGCGAAAAATTGTAGTAGAAACGGGGTGCGGAAGTGCCAATGAATGTGGCATAATCCAATACCCGTTCATCATATTTAACCAGATCTTCCAGTTTTTGGATGGCATTTTCAGTGGCGTCCAAATTCGTTCCGGTGGGCATCCAAAGCTCCACCACAAACTGGTTCCGTTCTGCGGCGGGAAAAAATTGCTGTTTGATACCAAATTTATAAAGCAAAAGCGCAAGTACGAGAGGTGCTATGCTCAGGGATATCGTGAGTTTTGGGCGGGCAATGCACCAGTCAAGCAGTCTGTCGTAGCCCGACTGCATTTTGTCCAAAAAGTTGTCCTTCTTTTTGGTTGCCTCGTCCGGGCTGTGCAGTCCCTTTTTTATAAATGTATAGCATAGCAGTGGCGTAAGCACCATTGCCACCAGAAAAGAAGAAACCAGGGCAATGGTAACAGTCAAAGGTAACGTACGGATAAATTCGCCTACCACGCCCGAGAGCATTACCATGGGCATAAAGGCAAAGACAATCGTTATCGTTGCCACAAAGATGGGGATAACCAATTCGCTTGCGCTTTTCCAGGCTGCCTCCCAACGGCTCATGCCTTTGTCCAATAGCTCCAGGTAATTATCCGCCACCACAATGGCATCGTCCACCACCATGCCCAACACGACGATCAGGGCAGCCAAGGATACCTGATGCAGTTCTATGCCAAAGACATTCATTAAGGCCAGGGTCAATGCGATAGTCATTGGAATTGCTGTTGCCGCCACCATGGCAATGCGGAACGGAAGCAACAGCAGAATGACGATTACAACCGCTATGATTGCGACAAAAAATTCACTGATAAAATGGGAAATATTATGGTCAACCACTTTTGGCTGGTCCGCAATGGTGGTAATGTTGATATTGGAAGGGATTGTTTTTCTAAACTGAGCCAATTTTTCATTCACACTATCCCCGAATTTCACAATGTTGTTTCCCGGAAGCATTTGAATACTTACAATCAAAGCATAGTCATCGTTTACTTTTATTTTGCTTGTGGGATCGGCATAAGTCCTGCTGAAAGTGGCGACATCTTTTAACCGGATGATGGAGCCCGTACTTGAAGAACCAATAATTTGATTGGCCAATTCTCCCTGTGTGGCATAAAACCCTTTGGTATATAAAGGCACTTGAAAAGTGGATAGTTCTATGTTTCCTGTCGGATAAATGTCATTCTGGGATTGCAGGATTTTCATTACGTCCTGCAGCTTGATGCCGTATTGCGCCAGTTGTGCCGAATTGGCTGTTACCAATATCTGCTCGTCAATATCGCCGCTTCGTTTTATTTTTGATACGGTAGGTATAGTGCGTAATAGGTTTTCCAGCCTTTGTGCATACTGCTTCAGTTGATCATAGGGGATGTCCGTTCCCGAAATACCCAGTATCATTGCCTCTGTGTCTCCAAAATCGGAGTTTACGATGGGGCCAATAACCCCATCAGGCAAATCGGTCTGTTTGGTAAGCATCAATTGCTGGCGCAATTTGCTCCAAAACACATCGGGCTGCTTCACGTTGTCGTTCAGCTCTACGGTGATGACCACTTTCCCTTCTTCTGAGGAAGAAACCGTTTTGGCTTTCTTCACTTCTTCAAACCGGAATAGGGATTCTTCCAATTTCTTTGTTACCTGTTCTTCCACCTGTACAGAGCTTGCTCCGGGGTAGAAGGCGATAACAAGTCCTTGGGGAACAGTAATCTGAGGGTCTTCTCTGCGGGACATATTAAACAGGGAATAAACCCCGACCACAAGAAACAGGAACAGAACGGTAAGTGTTACCTGCTTATATTTTAATGCTTTTTCTACAAAGTTCATCGGATTGAATTATTGGTGATTGTAATGTTGCTACCGTTGGTCAGCCTCTGTTGCCCGCCTGTCACGATGGTTTCGCCTACAGACAAGCCCGATATAATTTCTACCCTATCGCCAAAAAATCCACCGACACTTATGTCCCGCTGAAATGCATGTCCATTATCGGAAACAAAAATATAGGGACGCCCTTCAGGCGTTCGTAAGATTGCCGAGGCCGGAACAGCTATCAGGGATTTTTGCTGTGATGAAGGCAATGAAACTTCCGCAATCATTCCGGGACGGATGGACAGTGTTGGATTTGCCACTTCAATTTTTATGGTAAAAGCCCTTGTAGTAGCATCGGCTACACTGCCCACTTCTGTGACTTTTCCCGTAACCGTCTCGTTCAATGCGCTAATCCTTACCTGTGCGGATTGACCAATACTGATCTGATTGAGCTGATTTTCCGGAATGTAGGCGTTAACTTTTACGGTACTTATATCAGATACTACCAAAACCGGCATGCCCGAAGCAACTATTTCCCCTGTTTCAGCAAGCTTCCTCAGCAATACCCCGCTAAATGGTGCGTGCAACTTAGTATCGGACAGATTTTGACTGTGTAGTTTTTGCTGCGCTTTTGCTCCCTGCAAGGTGAAATCAATTTTATTGAAATCGCTTTCGCTGATGCTTTTGCGCTCATACATTGTTTTGAGACGGTTGTATTCGTCTGTTGCCTGGCTGACCTGCACATCAGCAATTTCTTTGGCTATGCTGTAATTGATTGGATCAAGTGCAGCGATTAGCTGGTTTTTGGCAATAGGCTGGCCTTCCGCCACATTGATTTGGCTGATCTTCCCGGCAACCATAAAGCCCAGCTTTGCGGTTTTATTGCCTTCTATATTACCGCTTACCGCTACATCCTGTGAAAATGACGTTTCACTGACTTCTTCTGTGATTACGGCGTTCGTTTTTTGTTCTACACCCTCGTTGTTATCGCTTTTGCAGGCATTTAGCCCAAATGTGGCGACAAATAGCAGAGCAGTATAAAATGCACCATGTTTCTTGTTTTTCATCTTATTTTTCATTAAAAACTTTGACCTATAAATGATATATCCGTTTGATTTACACCCAGATAAAGTAGCTGCGATAGAATTTCTTCCTGCCATTCTTCTTTTATGGAGATGTAAAATTTTATGTGTTTTTTGGTATTGGTATTGAGGATAATTTCTAAATAGGGTTGCTTAGGGGAATCTTTAAAATAACCAATAACACTTGATGGGAAACGGGTTGTGAGCACCTTGATTTGCTCTTTGAAAATAAAAGGGTCGTTACCTGAAAAATAAAGCAGTGAGATGTGATTATTCTGTTCCTGCTCATTTTTCAACAGGTTCAAAATTTCGGGATATAGCCTATCCATTCCATCATTATCTGAAATGAATGCGTTGTGGCAGGAATTGTAGGAAATACGGTTTTGCATCACATCCATTTTATGATGCAAAACTGTCCATACTAAACGAGACGATTTTTAAGCTATCTTAAAAAATGATAATGGCCTGTTTTATTTCTGAGTAGGCGTTCAACTACATTTATGTCATTGTAGAGGGGGTCTGGGATCCAATTGTCTCTACACCTACTTTTTTACGGATACTAAATACCCTACGACTGTCATTAAGGAATGATTTCCCCTGTTGAATCCATACTTGATTCCGGTGAGTGCATCCACACCGGCACGCCTGTCATTATATGGACTTTTCCGCCCTGATCACACTTAACGTCTGCTGTGTAATACCAAGATAGGAAGCAATATGTCCCAAGGGGGCACGAAGAAGAATGTTGGGGTGGGTTTCGACCAAAAAACTATACCTGTCCTTTGCAGTCTGAAACTGTAAGGAAAAGAGGTGGTCTGCAAGCTGTTTGATTACAGACACCATCAAATAGCGGGTCAATCTCTGTAATTTGACATCCGAATCAATAAAACCTTCAACCAATGAAAAATCAACAGATCTGATCACACTGTTCTCTAGTAACACTATATTATAACGGTAATCTTGATTTAGAAACACATTTTCTATAGGCATATACATAGCGCGCTCCTGAAAAAAATGATGGGTGATATCCTTGCCATCTTTCAGGTAAAAGAGTCTCATCAGTCCCTTTTCCATGTAAAACAGCTTCTTTGACTTACTGCCTTCCCTCAGCAATTCGTAGCCTTTGGGCAACTCCACCGTATCAAATAAACTATCCAACTGCTTTACCGTCTCTTCAGGCAATCCCACTGTTTGCTTAAAATATTCTGCTAATTCCATACTTGTTTGAGCTAGTTGATTTAATGATACGAATGTAATGTCAAAGTATCAACCCCGCATCAGAAGAATTAGACTCTAATTGGATTGACAAGAATTTTGGTAAAGATCATGATGACCAAACTTTTGATGTGTTTATAATTGTTTTTGTATTGTCTACCCGAATAATCGGGCAGGTTATGGAATCCCTTGGCAGGCAGGTCGCATGGCTCATAATCATCCCTGTGTGCTATCGGATCATGCCTGCCCGCAAGCAGGTGGAATCTTTGACGATTAATCCGCCAGCTGACGGAGCCCTGTGTGTTTTAATTATGATTTTAATCGTGTCGATTTCATCTGCTGAAAAGAGGCGGATTTACAAATAATTCTGAAAATTTTCGGTTTGAATTAAGAATTGTTATTTTCCGCATAGACGTCTCGGTGTGCATGGTTTTCGATATTTCGGAATTCATTATTAGTTCACTTTTAGATAAGTTAGATCACAAAACCAATGAGACTGCCGCACTCCTCCGTCGTTCGCAATGACGCTCCGAACTGATCTCTGCTCTTGACTCTTGTTTCCTGACTCTAAATTCTCCGTTCTAACATCTTGATTCCAGCTCTTGCTTCTTGCTACTAATGTCTTGATACTTGATACTTGATACTTGATACTGCCAAACGGCGACTAGAGATTAAAAGTTTAAGGGTTAAAAGATTAAAGGTTAACCGGTTGTCTAATCTTCATTATTCGGCATTCAATATTTCTGGACTGTTGAGCTTTACTGAATACTAACAAAACAGATTGCCACACTCCTTCGTCGTTCGCAATGACGCTCCGAACTGATCTCTGCTCTTGACTATTGTTTCCTGACTCTAAATTCTCGGTTCTAACGTCTCGATTCCAGACTCTTGATACTTCCAAATGGACGATTAAAGTTTAAGGGTTAAAAGATTAAAGGTTACCCGGTTGTCTAATCTTCATTATTCGTCATTCAATATTTCTGGACTGTTGGGCTTTATTGAATACTAACAAAAAAGATTGCCACACTCCTCCGTCGTCCGCAATGACGTTCCACTGGAAGCTGATCACTGCAAACTGACCACTGATGACTATTCACTCTTCAAACTCTCCACCGGATTCATCAGTGTCGTTTTAATAATCTGAAAGCTTAATATCAAACCGGACAGCAGCAAAATAACTACTCCGGAAATTAAAAATGTACCCATTCCTATTTCTATCCTGTTGGCAAACTGCTGAAGCCAGCCTTCCAATGCCATGTAGGTAATGGGAACTGTAAGTCCAAAGGCTATTAAAACCAGCAACAGAAACTCCTTGGAAAGTAAATAGGTGATTTCCCATTCCGATGCTCCCAGCACTTTCCTGATCCCAACTTCCTTGGTACGCTTGGCAGCAGAAAAAGTGATCAATCCGAACAAGCCCAAACTGCAGATTATAACAGCCAAAACAGTGAACAAACCTATAATCTTCCCTGCCCTCTCTTCAATTTGATAGAGGCTATTCAAACGCTCATCCATGAAAGAATACCTAAAGGAAGCTCCTGAATTCAGTTCAGACCAATAGGATTCTATTTTGGTAAGCGCCGCTTGGGGATTGCCCGGATTCAATTTTACAGAGACAAAAAGTTCGTATGAATCTTTACGGGAAAGGGCAATGGCCAGAGGCTTAACTTCATTCTTGAAATGTTCGAAATTAAAATTCCCGATCACTCCTATCACTTTGATTTTCTCTCCCACATGGTTTGTGAGATAGCTATCAATAAGTCCATCTTTCCCTAGCTGAGCTGCTGCCACTTGATTCAATAATACCGCAGCCGTATCTGTGGGAAAGTCTTCAGAGAAATTTCTTCCCTCCAATATTTCTATATCATAGGTACGAAGGAAGTCATAATCCGTATTTATCCAGTGAAACTGAAAATCCTTATCCTCTCCCTCCTTTCTGAACAGACTTAACGCATCAAACCTACTACCGGGTACTGCATAAGAAAATGATGCAGATTGAACTGCTGAAAGTGCCGTGAGTTTTTCTTTGAAAACGTCACGATTCCCCTCAAAAGAATAGGCCCCAGGCATGACTACTACGTTTTCTTTGGCAAAGCCGGGGTTCTTCTCCTGCATGTAAGCCAATTGCTCAAAAAGGGTGATAAAACATATCAGCAAACTTATGCTGACGGCATATTGAAAAACAATAAAAGGCTTATGAATGCCGCTTTTACTTTCGCTGTGTTTACCATTTGCCACGCCTTTTACAGCCTTAATTGTCTTGACTGAACCCAAGTAAAATGCAGGGTAAGCAGCCGAAAACAATATAATAACTGTCAGCAATCCCAGGAGTATAAATCCATAGTAAGGGGTACTGAATTCAGCTAAACTTAACTCCGTACCTACAAAATTATTGAACGGACCTATCACCATCGGTACCGCACTTATTGCCAATGTAAAAGCGATAGTGCAAAGCAATGTAGCTTCTACAAAGAACTGCTTTGCAAGCTCATTCTTTCCCGCTCCCAATGTTTTGCGTATACCTACTTCTTTTATTCTGCCAGTTGCACTTGAGATAAATAGATTGATAAAATTGATGATGACCAAGAAAAGGATTAAGAAGCCGGTAGTAGAAAATATCAGAATGTACTTCAGTGTCCCCTCCCTTACGAGGTGAATATCCAGAATAGGTTCAAGATAGTAGCCATATTGAGCCCTGTTGTTTTCCAGTTTGGCTATGGATGCTCCCAAATGCTTATTTAGCTGAGGCCATAGAAAATCCTCTTCAATTTGTTTAAATTTTGAATTAAGGGTCTCGATTTTAGTCCCTTCCTTTAGCACGACATAATTCACTATCCCAGCAGGCAACCAGGTTTCTTTACTATATCCGTTATTAATCAGTCCATGAATGGATACGATAGCATCAAACTGCAGATGGGATTTTTCCACAGGGGCTTCCAATACACCGGTAACCGTGTATTCTTCTCCGTCCAGAATAAGAGTCTTACCTAATGCTTGCTCGTGGAATACATTTTTTTGATCTGCAAATAATTGCTGTACGGCATTTTCGGAGATTACAATTGAGTTGGGTTCAGACAGTGCTGTTTGGGGATTTCCTGCCAGAAGGTTAAAATCAAACACATTAAAAAACTCCCCATCTGCGTGAAGGGTTCTAATCTCATCCACTATGCTGTCCTCATACCGAAATGAGTAATCAAAAGGGGCTGTGGTGCTTGTCAGGTGCTCCACTTCGGGAAATTGATCACGCATTTTTTCGGCTAAGGGCACCGCAGTTTCATGCCAATCGTAATCCTGATCTGCCATAAAGTAGTTATGGCGAATCATATATGTATTTTCTGCTTTGCTGTGAAATCTATCATACCCCACCTCATCCGCCACATAGAGGGAAATAAACAGCACAGTCAAAATCCCGAGTGCCAGTCCTACTATATTTATTCCTGAGAACAGTTTTTTATGCAAGGCATTTCTCCAGGCGATTTTCAGGTAGTTTTTTAGCATTTTGGTGAGATTGGAAGATCTTAATATTGGAAAATTATGGGTTCAGAAGTTAGAAAGCGGCAAGGTTTTAAGGTTGGAAAGTCATTTCTCCATATTTATTATATCTTAAATCTTGGCTATAGATTCTTGATTCTGACTCGTCCTGAATTGAGTTTACACAAAGTAAACTACTATGAAACGACAAAAAGAAAAAAAAACAAGGGGCATAGGATCTCTGAGTTGGGCAG
>NZ_JAVDWS010000030.1:0-48799 GCF_031457395.1 Algoriphagus sp. 4150 | reverse complement strand
CGAGCATGAATATGAAAATTTAACTTCTTAGCGTTTTCTTACCCTTACCTAAAAATATAAAAATGAAGTGACAGAAAAATTATAAACATATGAAATTCCCGTCGATCACCCAGCTACAGCAAGATGGAACAAATGCTGCATTGCGCTTCCCTTTAAGTTTATTTTTTGGCTTTCTGGCTGCAGGCTTAGGCTGTTGGATGATCGAATTAAACGCTGAACAAGACCTGAGGCATATTAACTTATTGCTGACTTTTGGTCTTGGAATTCCATTGTATTTCTGTATCGACGTATTTGCAGAAAAAAAGAATTTCACCCTACTCCAGCGTAGTATTTCATGGAGTATTGGGCTTGTTTTTTTAGGATTAATCTACATGAGTTTTCCTTCAGAAGACACGTTTACCAATACCCGAGTCCCATATATACGATACACTATTTACAATTTGGCCATTCACTTGATGGTCTCCTTCCTTCCCTATATTGGGAGCGATAATCAGGAAGGTTTTTGGAACTACAACAAGAATTTGTTCATCCGGTTAGTGACAGGAATCTACTATTCATCGGTGATTTTTATAGGAATAAGCCTTGCCTTACTGGCAGTAAATGCCCTTTTCGAAGTTAACATTAAAGAAGAAACCTATGCCCAGCTATTTGTCGTTACTTATGCCATATTCAATACCTGGTTTTTCTTAGCCGGTATTCCAAAGATTTTTGACAGTGAGCTATCTCTGGAGGATTATCCTAAAGCGCTAAAGATTTTCACACAGTTTATCCTGATCCCCCTCCTGCTTGTCTACCTCTGTATCCTGTATTTCTATGGAGCGAAAATCATTTTTACAGGAGACTGGCCGAAGGGAATAGTGAGTTATATGATTATAGCTATTTCGGTACTGGGGATCTTCACCAATCTGCTACTCTATCCCTATCATCAATGGAAAGAAAGCGGTTGGATCAAGAAGTTTCATCGGGGATATTATGTATTTCTCATTCCCTTGATCATTCTACTTTTCTTAGCTATCGGCATTCGAATCCAAGATTATGGCCTTACCGTAAACCGATACATCATCACCTTGATGGGGATTTGGCTGGGCCTTATTTCAATATACTATTCACTGGGCAAGCGAAACATCAAACTCATTCCTCTTTCTCTAGCGCTGGTTATGCTCTTCTCCTCTTTTGGTCCGTGGGGGATGTTTGGTCTTAGTGAGTTGATGCAAAGAAATCGTCTGGCGAAAATTTTGACAGAGCACAACATCTTGGTTCAGAATAAAATCCAAAATGAAGTGCAATGGGAAATCGGAAATGACGAAAAACCAAAGCCTATTAAGGAATTGAACACCAACTCACTTCCAACTGAAAAACTATTTGAAGTAAACTCTATACTTGAATACTTAGAAGATTACCATGGTATGAAGAATCTTTATTCATGGTTTGAGCAGGACATGGATAGTCTCGTAAGGGAATTCAATAAGGGCAAGTTCAGGATGAGAACCGTCGCACCAAGCAAATTTCTCATAGAAACTATGGGATTGTCTTATGTCCCCCCTTACCAAAGGGTGATAAAAAACGGGGGACCAAAAACCCTAAGTCTCGTAGCAAATGATAAGTTCCAGCTGGACATATCAGAATATGATTACTTGAGCCTCATAGATCTTAGTGAATGGGATCATTCTGCAGAAATATCCGATGAAAAAAGGTACAGGCTGGATACTGACCAAGATATTCAATCCAATTTGATACTGAAATGGGAAGATCAGCAGATGGAAATAAATATTTTCCACTATTTGAACGACCTCCTCACCAGATATGAAGATGGATATCACGTTGTGGAAGAGGATGAAATGGTCGTTTCCAAAACTGATAAGAATGTCAAAATACGTATTCAGATTCAATCCCTGACTATACGACAATCCGAAGAAAACGTAATTATACTGAGCCTAAAAGGTATTTTATTGGTCAATGAAAACATGCAGGAATAACCGGCTGATTTTCTATTATGTATAGCCGCTTTTCTGTCAGTAAAGCAGCAAAAGCATCATAGGATTCGGGAAACACTAGCATCAAGGCCACTTCGGTCACCCGTCTTCGGTCTTCCAACCAGTAAAACAAAGAAAATATAGCTACTGGCATCATTGCGGATAATCATATTCTCTATTTTAGCGTCATTCTCAGTATATTGATTGGGAGAAAGTCATGTTTGGCTTTCTGCTTACATTTTTCTAATCCTAAGTAAAATCCCAGTTAGAACTATGGCATTTATAGATTATTATAGCATTTTAGGCATAGCCAAAAATGCCACTGAGGCGGATATCAAAAAAGCTTATAGGAAGCAAGCGCGAAAGTATCATCCGGATGTGAATCCCGATGATAAGGAAGCTGAACTCAAATTCAAAGAAGTAAACGAGGCTAATGAAGTACTGAGCGATCCTGAAAAACGTAAAAAATACGATAAGTATGGCCAGGATTGGAAGCATGCAGATCAATTTGAACAGGCGGGTGCAAGTAGCGGAAGGCAACAGCGTAGTCAGGGAAATCCGGGCGGGGGATTTGGCGAAGGAGCTTATACTGAAGCAGATTATTCGGATTTCTTCGAATCCATGTTTGGGGGAACATCCGGAGGTTTTAGACAGGGGGGCCGCAGCACCAAGTTCAAAGGTCAAGACTTCCATGCCGAACTGCAGCTTACGATTCATGATGCATATCAAACCCGCAAACAGGTTCTTACAGTCAATGGGGAAAATATCCGTCTGACAATCGCTGCAGGTATTGCTGATGGGCAGACTATCAAGATCAAAGGAAAAGGAGCTCCCGGGATCAACGGTGGCCCGAGCGGGGATTTGTACATTAAGTTTATGATCAAAAATGACACAAAATTCGCCCGAGAGGGAGATAATTTATATGCTACGTTAGAAGTAGATCTTTATACGGCTATGCTTGGCGGAGAGATCGTGGCAGATACTTTTGATGGAAAAGTGAAACTGAAAGTCCCCTCGGAAACTCAAACAGGGACTAAGGTTCGCCTGAAAGGAAAAGGATTTCCCGTCTATAAAAAAGAAGGTGAATTTGGTGATTTGATCCTCACCTATTCCATCAAAAACCCGACAAAGCTGACTGCAGAAGAGAAAAAGCTATTTGAAGAACTCCAAAAACTACGATAAAATGGCACAGCAAAACTTAATACTTATAGAGACGCTCTGTACACATTATGAAATCGAAGTATCATTTGTGGATTCCCTGTATAGCTTGGGCTTGATCGAAATTCATACCGTGGAACAGACCCGATTCATCCCCGAGGAGAAAGTGGCCGATTTGGAGAAGATGATCCGAATTCATCAGGATCTCGAAGTCAACCCTGAAGGGATTGATGTGATATTAAACTTGCTAAATAAAGTAGATGAGTTGAAAAGCCAACTCGCTGCTGCCAAAAACAGACTCGACCGTTACGAATCAGATAACGAGTAAACTAACTCCCAAAATCAACCATGAACACTAACTTCCACATCTGGAAAAACAACCGATCTATTTACCACAAATTCCTTCAACACAATTCCCTAGAAAAGCTAAATAAGATCCCTGAAGGATTCAACAATAACTTGATCTGGAATATAGGCCATGTGATCGTAGCTCAGCAGCGACTGGTGTATGGCTTATCAGGTCTCCCTATGCATATTAGTGATGAGCTATATCAGAAATATAAACCGGGAACCAAGCCGGAATCGGACGAGCCTCAGGAAACAGTGGAGTTATTCAAAGATCTGTTGATTTCTCCTATCGATCAGACAATCGCTGATTTCGAATCCGGAAAATTTCAAAACTATAACGAATACACAACTTCCAAGGGATTTCACCTAGCTAGTGCCGCCGATGCGATTTCATTCAATAATTACCACGAAGCATTACACTTGGGCACAATGGTAAGTATCTTAAAACTTCTCAACTAATCTGAACATCCCAGTCATGAATCGGTCAATTCTTTTCTCAGCTACAATTTCTGCGTCTTTTGGTCTAGGATTCTTTTTCAATTCCTTAGTTGAAAAAAGACCGATAAGCACACAGGAAAACCCAACGATCACAGATACCGGTTTGGGAGCATTCTCAATTAGCCTCAGTGTAAAAGATCTAGCTGCATCCCAAGAATTCTATGAAACTCTTGGGTTTTCTGATTTCGCCGGAGACATAAAGGCTAATTACCTGATCATGAAAAATGGCAATGCGTTAGTCGGCTTGTTTGAGGGAATGTTTGAAGGTAATATGCTAACATTTAATCCGGGTTGGGATGAAAATGCACAGGAAATCAAAGAGTTTCGGGATGTGAGGGAAATCCAAAATCATCTCAAATCCAATAACATAGAAATCATAAATGAAGTGGATGAAAGTAGCTCCGGACCTGCAAGTTTTTTGATACAAGACCCGGATGGAAACATGATCTTGGTCGATCAACACCGCTAGTTTTTATGCAGTTCACCTAGTAATCACCTCTTAATTAAGAAATCTACTATTGAAGAAATCAGCGAAAGATTAGACACTAATGTAGCACACTTTTCAAGCACTGACACAGAACAGGTGGAAACTATAGATGCCAATAAATCTCTGGAACCTATCACTAAAGCTATTTTAACCTTACCCTATGACCGACCTTAATCTTTCTGATCGCAAGCGATTGATTTCCTTGGATGTATATCGTGGATTGACCATGTTTTTGTTAGTAGCAGAAGCTGCATTAGTTTATGACTCCTTACTTGAAGCGACTTCAGAAGGATCTTTTTTTCATACGTTTTTCACCCAGTTCACCCATCATCCCTGGCATGGGCTTAGATTTTGGGATTTGATCCAGCCTTTTTTTATGTTTATCGTAGGCGTTGCTATGCCATTTTCATTAAATAAAAGAATGGCGAAAGCAGGTGATAAAGGAAAAGTGACACAGCATATACTGAAGAGATGTCTATTGCTTTTCCTATTTGGCACCGGTCTTCATTGTGTATATGCGGGAGAGTTGGTATTTGAGCTATGGAATGTTTTGACCCAATTGTCCTTCACCATTTTGGTCACCTACTTCCTGCTGGACAGATCTTGGAAAGTTCAATTGGGCGTTTCAATAAGCCTGCTGGCTTTAACCGAAATCCTCTACAGACTTTATAATCCCGAGTCTCCTTACGAGCATGGAACCAACTTCGGAAACTATGCCGATATGATTTTGATGGGTAAAATTAATGATGGCGGCTGGGTAGCCATCAATTGTATTCCTACAGCAGCACATACCATCTGGGGGGCCATCTGCGGAAATTTATTGCTTTCCATGACTTCAGAGAAACACAAACTAAAAACACTACTGATCGCTGCGCTGGCGGGATTACTCATCGGATACGGTTTAGACTTTTTGGAGATCACACCTATTATTAAACGTGTCGCGACTACCTCATTCTCTTTGGTTTCCAGTGGCTGGGCTATTCTGGCCTTGGCATTTTTTTATTGGTTGGTGGATGTGAAAAAGAAAAATTCATGGGTCACTCCTTTTGTGATTGTGGGTATGAATTCCATTTTCATTTATCTATTTGCTGAGATTTTAGGTCATCGCTGGCTGTATGGATTTATCGGGATTTTCAGCGGGGGAATATTCGATGCAATTGGCATAGAAGAGCCTGTCACAGCCGTAATTACTGCGTTTCTAACCCTAGGAGCAATGTGGTATGTATGCTATTTCTTATATAGGAAAAAGATATTCTTCAGGATTTAGTAGTTAAGCCCTATTTCTATTGGTGATCCGCGTCCGGTATCGGATGCCAGTATCCTCAGTTTCTTAATACAAAAGAATAAAAAAAATGTGATCCGGTCTCCCGGATCACATTATGAACTTTAAAGCGCCCCAACTACACATTTAAAGTCCCTTCAATGGAATCATCCATTGTTTTTCCGGATATAGCGCTGAGCAAAACCTTGATCCCGGCCACAGTATTTCCATGCTTATTGTCCCAATAATATCCACTGTCAGGAATGAATTGTATTACTGATATTCTTGGGTCATTTTTCCCTTCGGTAAACCACGCCTTCACTGTCGGATCCCACAGCTCTTCAATTTTTGCTCTGTCATAAGTAATTAAAGCATGACCACTGAGCTCCAAGAAATCAGAGTGGGATGACCCTTGAAAATACAGTGTCACATCTGTATCTGTGGAGATTTCCAAATTTTTCATGCTGTCCTTTGCACTAAGAAACCAGATGTTCCCAGCTTTGTCAGTTTTCTGAACAGACATGGGGCGGGATTTATGAGAATTGTTTAGGCTGGTAGAAGTCACAAAAAAACAAGAACCGGATTTGTCGATCAACTCTCGGATTTTCTCTATTGCCGCAGCTCCGACAAGATCTTCTCTTGTATGCTCTTCTTGGTTTTCATTAATTGAGTCCATGATATTGTTGGTTTGCAAGTTCAAAATGACAACCCGAAATCCGGGTTCACTCCTAGTAATGCAAACGGGTTGCCGAAGCACAAGTAATGATTAGAAAACTTATTCCCATCAAAAAAAACACTCTCAGAATGCGCTATATGGAGATAATAAGTTCCTTCTCTTTCTGATCATAAATCACATCCGCTCAAAAAGTATTGCATTTATGCCTAAATCGGGGAAATACATCCCTAAGAATAGCTGTATAAATTAATAAGGTAATCAGCAATGATGCCAGTAGTCATTTCTCTCTTAGTTGAATGGATGGAAGACCCGCCACGGCGAGGCTGGCCGAAGACGGGTGACCTGACTTTGCCGGTAGGCAGGCCGAAGTGGCCTTAGCATTGAGCTTAACCAAAAAGATCAGAACTAAGATATCGGTCTCCACGGTCACATGTAATGCAAACAATTAAGCCCTCACTTAACGTCTTGGAAAGTTCTATAGCAGCATGAAGTGCTCCGCCACTGCTCATTCCCGCCAGTATGCCTTCTTCTCTAGCCATTCTGCGCGTCATTTCAGTCGCCTGCACCTCACTTACATCAATGATTTGATCTACTCTGCCGGGGTCAAATATCTTCGGTAGAAATTCCGGGGACCATCTTCTGATTCCGGGAATACTTGATCCGTCGGTAGGCTGGGTTCCTACAATCTGAATAGCTGGATTTCTTTCTTTCAAATAGTTGGAAACACCCATAATGGTTCCCGTAGTCCCCATAGCCGAGACGAAGTGGGTGATTTTGCCATCTGTATCTTCCCAGATTTCAGGCCCGGTAGTCTTATAATGCGCCAGATAATTGTCCGGATTTGCAAACTGATCAAGCATCAAATACCCCTCCCTGCTCATTTGCTCGGCAAGTGTTCTGGAATACTCTATAGTCTTGGCGGCAGGAGTCAAAATAACTTTTGCCCCATATGCTTCCATGGAAATCACCCGTTCCTTGGTAGAATTATCAGGCATAATCAAAGTCATCTCCAAGCCAAGAATTTTGGCAACCATAGCCAAAGCGATTCCTGTATTACCGCTCGTAGCTTCCACCAGTTTATCTCCTGATTTGATTTCTCCACGATCCATGGCACTTCTCAGCATATTGTAGGCTGCCCTATCCTTCACACTTCCACCGGGATTCTGGCCTTCAAGTTTGCAAAAAATCTTGACCTTAGGATTTACGGGAATATGTTCTAACTGTACTAAAGGGGTATTTCCTATCAGTTCAAATAGCCTCATCGTGATCGTTTTTGAAAATGTACATATCGGTCACTGCAGAATCCGCATGGTACATTTGAGTTTGGTAATAGACTTTACTCCTTGGTGCTACACTTTTGGTAAGCCACACATTTCCTCCGATCACACTGCCTTTTCCGATAATTGTGCTTCCTCCGAGAATTGTCGCTCCGGAGTAGATCACCACTTCATCTTCAATCGTCGGGTGTCTCTTATTATCCGCATCTGCTTTGTCCACACTTAATGCCCCCAGAGTGACTCCCTGATAGATTTTGACATGGCTTCCGATTATGGTGGTTTCCCCTATCACAACGCCTGTACCGTGATCTATGCAGAAATACTGGCCTATGGTAGCTCCGGGATGAATATCGATCCCCGTGCGACTGTGCGCAAATTCAGTAATCATCCTTGGAATCAGCTTAACACCCAATCCGTGCAGTGAGTGTGCAATTCTATAAGCCGCTATGGCGTAAAAACCGGGATAACTTCTAAGAATTTCTGTTCTCGATTTGGCCGCCGGATCTCCGGCAAACATCGCATCGACATCCTGATGTATCCAATCAAACACTTGCTCAAGTTCTAAGAAAAAAGCATCTGCCAACTTTGACCCCAATCCACTATGCAAATGTGGATTACGTTCCAAAATAGAAGATAGATTAGCCTTCAAATGAGCGAGTGAAGCCTCTATTTGAGCTTTATCATTTATTCTCTCGACAGTGTATTCCGGAAAAAGCAACCCAAGTACATCTTCGAAAAACTGCTGAATTGCTTTCGGGGACGGGCATGCTGAGCAATCCTGATGTGCTTTGTATAGTTTCGAAACAAAAGACTCCATGAAAAACGCGTTAGATGTATTTATAGCACAAAACCCACACGGATCACGTATGGTTCACCGTAGGGCGAACGAAGATTGTCATGCAATACATTATAAAGGAAAGTAAAGTTCGCACCTCCCCTAGATCCAAATGGAGCGAAATAGCCTCCGCCTAAAAACAAGGCATTTGACCAGATGCGCTCAAACTGGTCCGTGCGTCTATTAAAATTATCGAAATTGATAGACTCATATTCAGCATGGAGGAAAATATTGGGAAACACATTGTATCTACTGAACAAGCGTCCTCCATAAGAGGAAGTCTGGCCACCGGGAAATCTTTTGTCATTAAAATATTGATAAGTGATCCCTACTCCCGAGGAAAACTTCGGAGTAATCATTACCCCTACTAATGGAGAAAAGTCTATCAATGTGATCGTTCCAAACTGCATTCCGAAATTGCCCCCATAGTACAAACGATCTTTGAATACTATAGAATCTTCGGGATAAATCTCCCGCTGGGCAAAGGAAGACGTTTGAAACAATGCAAATGCAAGGAAAAATAAGAGGAGATATTTACTTTTTGACAATGACATAGAGGTCTTCGGTATTTTTCTTCATTAAGTACTTTTCACGTGCAAACTTCTCCAAGAGTTCAGGATTGCTCATTAATTCCTCACGTTCGGCTTGGATTTTCTCTTTCCGATCCAGATAAAATTCTTTTTGATCTTCGAGCTGGCCAAGCTTACTGCTCAACTTTACCTGATTAACCACATTGTTAGAATCAATAAAAATCATCCACGCAAGAAAAAAGACAATCCCGAGGAAGTAAAAATTCTTGGTGTACTTAAGGTATTTTCTCATATGACATGATTGTAATGGAGGTTCAAGGTACAAAAATGATGCAAAAAAAAGACAGCTCGCCGAAGCGAGCTGTTCCTTTAATTATAACTAGCTACCAGCTATTGTTAAAACTTACCGTTAAATACAGCAGAATCTCCCAATTGCTCCTCAATTCTAAGCAATTGATTGTATTTAGCCATACGATCAGATCTAGACGCAGAACCGGTTTTGATCTGTCCACAGTTCAGCGCAACTGCAAGATCAGCAATTGTAGAATCTTCAGTTTCACCGGATCTGTGAGACATCACAGCCGTGAAGCCTGCTTTGTGCGCAAGGTTAACAGCGTTGATTGTTTCTGTCAAAGTTCCGATTTGGTTTACTTTAATCAAGATGGAATTTGCCGATTTTTCTTCGATTCCTCTCTTAAGGAATTTCACGTTAGTCACAAAAAGATCATCTCCTACCAACTGGATTTTATCACCGATTTTGGCAGTCAACATAGCCCAACCTTCCCAATCTTCTTCAGCACATCCATCCTCGATTGAATCGATCGGATATTTCTCAGTAAGTTCAGCCAAGTAAGCCACTTGCTCTTCTCTGCTTCTAGCTACTCCTGTATCTCCCTCAAATTTCTTGTAGTTATAAACACCATCTTTGAAGAATTCAGATGCTGCGCAGTCCAATGCGATAGTCACGTCATCACCCGCTTTGTAGCCCGCTTTTGCGATAGCATCCAAAATACTTCCAAGAGCTTCTTCCGTACCTCCGGAGAAGTTAGGAGCAAATCCACCTTCATCCCCTACTGCAGTACTAAGACCTTTGTCATGAAGGATTTTCTTAAGGTTATGGAAAATCTCCGTTCCCATTCTCATTGCTTCTGAGAAAGTAGGAGCGCCCACAGGGCGGATCATAAACTCTTGGAATGCGATAGGTGCATCAGAGTGAGAGCCACCGTTGATGATATTCATCATTGGTACAGGAAGTGTATTGGCATTCACTCCACCGATATATCTGTAAAGCGGCTGATTTGACTCCATTGCTGCAGCTTTGGCTACTGCCAATGAAACCCCAAGGATAGCATTAGCCCCAAGGTTACCTTTATTCGGTGTACCATCCAGATCAATCATAATCTGATCAATGGAGTTTTGCTCAAATACATCAAAGCCGACCAGCTCAGAAGCAATGATGTCGTTCACATTTGCGACAGCTTTCATTACTCCTTTGCCCATGTATGCTCCTTTATCTCCGTCACGAAGCTCTACTGCTTCATTGATGCCTGTAGAAGCACCGCTAGGTACTGCTGCACGTCCAAAAGCTCCATTTTCAGTGTAAACATCTACTTCAATTGTTGGGTTTCCTCTAGAATCGAGGATTTGTCTTGCATGAATTGATTGAATCAACGTCATAGTTTTAAAAGGTTTAAGGGTATTAATTTTTATTGATTAAAGAAATAAAATCGTCAAACAGGTAGCGGGAATCGTGAGGTCCCGGAGAAGATTCCGGATGGTATTGAACTGAAAATGCCGGCTTGTTTTTGAGTCGGATTCCCGCAACAGTACCATCGTTCAGGTGAACATGGGTGATTTCAACCTCAGCGTTTTGTTCTGTATCCTCGCGATTTATATTGAATCCATGATTCTGGGAGGTAATTTCGCTTTTGCCTGTCAGGAGGTTTTTGATCGGGTGATTCAAACCTCTGTGTCCATGGTGCATTTTATAGGTGGATATTCCGCAAGATTCTGCCAAAATCTGATGCCCAAGGCAAATGCCAAATACAGGCTTACCGGTCCCCAGGATATCTTTGGTAGTATTCACTGCATATTCCATTACAGCAGGATCTCCCGGGCCGTTAGAAAGAAAATAAGCGTTAGGAGCCCACTCTTCCATTTCAGCTAGTGTAGCCTTGGCAGGAAATACTTTGCAATAAACTCCACGATCTGCCAAGTTTCTAAGGATGTTCTTTTTGATACCAAAATCCACGCAGGCAACTTTAATGGAAGCACTTTCATCACCATAAAAATATGGCTCTTGGGTGCAGACTGTAGAGGAAAGCTCCAAGCCATCCATATCAGGAACTTTGTCCAGTTCGGCTTGCAGCCCATCCAAATTATCTTCGAACTCAGAGCTGATGATTGCATTCATAGCACCTTTTGAGCGGAGATGTCTTACGAGTTTTCTCGTATCTATATCCGCAATTCCGGTGATACCGTTCTTCACAAGATAATCTTGCAGAGAACCCGATGCATCGAGACGGGAATAGACATCTGAAAAGGTATTGACTACTATACCGCCTATGGTAGGGTGATCGGATTCTACCTCCTCGTCAATCACACCATAATTACCAATGTGGGAGGTGGTAGTTACGATAATCTGTCCGGTGTAAGATGGGTCTGTGTAGATTTCCTGATAGCCGGTCATACCGGTGTTGAAGCAAATCTCACCACCATTTGTACCGGGATTACCAATCAGGGAGCCATTAAAGACAGTCCCGTCAGCCAAGAGTAAAGTTGCTTTTTGTTTGATCATTTTGCTAAATAATTGCCCAAAGTTAAATATTTATTGGGAAGGAAGATAAATGAAAAGGGTATAAAAAAAGGATTGAACAAATGTCCAATCCTTTCAATATGGTGAAGTCACTGATCAACTTATTTGTTATCAGTTTCTTCTTCAGCTGAATCAGCAGAAGCTTCAGGTGCCTTAGGCTCCTCAGTAGCTTCAGCCGGAGCTTCTTCTTGAGCGATTTCTGCTTTTGCAGCATCTTCAGAACCAGCCGCTTTACCTGAACCTCTACGGGATCTTCTGGTAGTTTTCTTAGCAGGCTGAGCATCTTTCAACATCAATTCGTTGAAGTCTACCAATTCGATGATACACATTTCAGCGTTATCACCTAATCTGAATCCAGTTTTTATAATTCTGGTATATCCACCCGGACGAGTAGCTACTTTAGAGATTACTTCACCGAAAAGTTCGATGATAGCTTCCTTATTTTTCAAATAAGCGAAAGCCATACGTCTATTGTGCGTAGTATCTTCTTTAGCTCTTGTCACTAGTGGCTCCAGGTACTTCTTCAATTCTTTTGCCTTGGCAAGCGTGGTTGAGATACGCTTGTGAAGAATCAGCGAAGTTGCCATATTAGAAAGCATTGCTTTTCTATGAGCGGCCTTCCTTCCAAGGTGGTTAAATTTCTTACCGTGTCTCATTATTAGTTATTCTTCATCAAGTTTATACTTAGAAATATCCATCCCGAAGGTCAGGCTTTTTTCTTGGATAAGTTGCTCAAGCTCAGCTAGGGACTTCTTGCCAAAGTTTCTGAATTTCATCATATCAGAAATCTCAAGTTTGGCTAGATCACCCAAAGACTTCACATCAGCAGCTTTAAGACAGTTGAATGCTCTAACCGAAAGGTCAAGATCAGCCAAGGAAGTCTTAAGAAGCTTTCTCATATGCAAGAATTCTTCGTCAATTGGTTCCGGCTCTGCTACTCCAGTCGAATCCAAAACCATAGTCTGGTCAGAGAACAACATAAAGTGTTGGATTAGGATTTTGGCAGATTCCTGAAGTGCTTTTTCCGGATGGATAGAGCCGTCAGTAGAAACTTCCATGATCAACTTTTCGAAGTCAGTTTTCTGTTCTACACGCGTATTTTCAACACTGTATTTCACATTCTTAATAGGAGTGAAAACAGCATCAATTGCGATAGTACCGAATATCTGTTCTTTTGGTTTGGATTCTTCAGCTGGTAGATACCCTCTTCCCTTTTCCATCGTCAATTCGATCTCAAAGCTCTTGGTCTCATCAATATGACAGATTATCAACTCTGGGTTCAAGATTTCGAAAGAAGAAGTGAACTTAGCAATGTCCCCTGCAGTGAATACAGACTGATTTTTAATCTCTACAGTGATCTTTCCGTCAAATGCGTCATGCACCTTCTTGAATCTCACCTGCTTAAGGTTCAAAATAATATCTGTAACGTCTTCAACTACACCTTCGATGGTCGAAAACTCATGCACTACACCGGGAATCTTGATCGCAGTGATGGCATAACCTTCCAAGGAAGAAAGCAAAATTCTTCTCAGGGCGTTACCGATTGTAACTCCATAGCCTTTTTCGAGTGGTTTGAAAGTGAATAGGCCATGAAAATCATCGGCTTTTTCCATCACCACTTTCTCGGGCATTTGAAATGCTAGTATGGACATATATCTCGTTCTTTTTTAAAAGCTGAAAATAGTAAAATATTACTTAGAGTATAGTTCGACAATGAGTTGCTCCTTGATATTCTCAGGAATATCATCTCTGCCTGGAACACTGACGAATTTGCCGGTCAATGAAGCGCCATCCCACTCTAACCAGGAAAATTTATTAGCACCTCTACCTGCTAAGCTATTGGTGATCGCTTCTAGAGATTTAGATCTTTCTCTGACAGAAACTACATCACCCGGCTTAAGAGTAAACGAAGGAATGTTAACCACCTCACCGTTTACAAGCACATGCTTGTGAGAAACTAGTTGTCTAGCACCTCTTCTGGTAGGGGAAATTCCCAATCTATATACCGTATTATCCAATCTTGCTTCTAGAAGCTGAAGAAGGTTTTCTCCGGTGATTCCATTTTTTCTGGAAGCAATATCAAACATCTTTGCGAATTGTCTCTCCAATACTCCGTAGATGTATTTTGCTTTTTGCTTCTCAGCAAGCTGGATTGCGTATTCAGACTGCTTTTTTCTTCTACCTCTTCCGTGCATGCCCGGAGGATAGTTTTTCTTTGCAAGTGCTTTGCTATGTCCCTCAATAGCTTCGCCAAATTTTCTGGCAATCTTTGATTTAGGACCTGTATATCTAGCCATTGTATTACAATTTTATGATTAAACTCTTCTACGCTTAGGAGGACGACAGCCATTGTGTGGCATTGGAGTCACATCGATGATCGTAGTCACGTCCAATCCTACATTTTGCAATGTTCTGATCGCTGATTCACGACCAGATCCCGGACCTTTTACAAACACTTCGATTTTTCTCAAACCTAAGTCATATGCTACCTGTCCACAGTTCTGTGCGGCCATCTGTGCTGCGTAAGGAGTATTTTTCTTAGAACCTCTGAAACCCATTTTACCGGCAGAAGCCCAAGATATTACTTGACCTGCATTGTTGGTAAGAGAGATAATGATGTTGTTGAAGGACGCTCTGATGTGAGCTTGGCCTACAGCCTCAACCTTTACTACTCTTTTTTTACCTTTTGCTTTATCGTTTCTTTTCTGAGCCATAATCTAAATCAGGTTTTATTTAGTTGCTTTTTTCTTGTTAGCAACTGTTTTTCTCTTACCCTTCCTTGTTCTGGCGTTGTTCTTGGTATGTTGACCACGAACCGGAAGTCCTTTTCTGTGTCTCAAACCTCTATAGCAACCGATATCTTGTAGTCGCTTGATGTTCAATTGGATCTCTGACTTTAATACACCTTCGGTTCTGAACTCTTCAGCAATAATGTTACGGATAGAGGTTGACTCATCGTCATCCCACTCACCTGCTTTTTTATCGAAAGAGATACCGGCCTTGGTCAGGATAGCTTTGGCAGCAGATCTTCCTATTCCGAAGATATAGGTAAGTCCGATTACGCCACGCTTATTGTCTGGTATGTCTACACCTGCAATTCTAGCCATAATTTAACCTTGTCTTTGTTTAAACTTAGGATTCTTCTTATTGATGACATACAATACCCCTTTTCTACGGATAAGTTTGCAGTCAGCACTTCTCTTTTTGATGGATGTTTTTACTTTCATCTCAGTCTTATTTATATCGATATACAATTCTGCCTTTACTTAAATCATAGGGAGACAGTTCCAATTTAACTCGATCACCAGGAAGGATCTTTATGTAATTCATCCTCATCTTACCGGATATATGGGCGATCAGCTGATGCCCATTCTCCAGTTCCACTTTGAACATCGCATTAGACAATGCTTCCTTGATGGTACCGTCTTGCTCTATTGATGTTTGCTTGGCCATATTAGAATTTAAAATTCTCTTCTATGTATTTATGAGAGGTTAGTACCTCTGTTCTGTCTTCAAATATCGCTACTGTATGCTCATAATGTGCAGAAGGCTTTCTATCCGCTGTACGTATAGTCCACCCATCCCGCTCCTGGACAATATTCCGTGTCCCAAGGTTGATCATGGGCTCAATAGCGATCACCATTCCATCCTTCAGTAAAGGCCCGCTTCCCTTCTTTCCGTAATTGGGAACTTCAGGCGCTTCATGTAGATTCTTACCCAATCCATGTCCGACAAGCTCTCTGACTACTGTGTAGCCTTTGGCTTCTACGAACTTCTGGATGGCATTACCTACATCACCTATTCTTTTCCCAAAGACAGCCTGCTCAATTCCAATGTAAAGTGAATCTTTGGTGGCTTTTAATAATGCTTTTACAGCAGGAGAGACCTCACCAATAGGGTACGTATAAGCGGAATCGCTATGAAAACCTTGGTGAAAGACTCCACAATCTACTGAGATTATATCGCCATCTTTCAATTCATACTCACTGGGAAAACCATGTACTACTACTTCATTTACAGAAATACACAGTGAAGCAGGAAATCCATTGTAGCCCTTGAATGAAGGAACTCCATCGTGATCCCTGATAAACTCCTCAGCAATTTTGTCCAGAAAAGAGGTCTTTACCCCTTCCTTGATATATTTTGCCACTTCCCCATGGGCTTTGGCTAGTATATCGGCACTTTCTTTTATTAACTTAACTTCCTCAGAAGTCTTGTAATTGATCATCTTAGGCAACTTGGTAATTAGAAGGGTTATTCTTCACATTACCACTCTTCATCATGCCCTCGTAATGTCTCATTAACAAATAACTTTCGATCTGTCTCAAGGTATCCATGATCACACCTACCATGATAAGTAGTGAGGTACCACCATAGAAATATGAGAATTCCTGACCAACTCCGGCAATAACAGCTATAGCAGGAAGAATAGCCACAACTGATAATAGAATAGAACCCGGTAAAGTAATCTTGGAAATAATCCCATCAATGAACTCAGAAGTAGGTGCTCCCGGCTTGATACCCGGAACAAAGCCACCGTTTCTTTTCATATCTTCAGCTATCTGCTCAGGATTAACCGTGATCGCAGTGTAGAAGAATGTGAATAGGATAATCAACACGGCAAACAACACATTGTATTGCCATGAAATAGGATTACTAAAGGTTGCTCCTATGTAATTGGCTATCTCGTTGTCCTGAGCCCAAATCTGCGCAATAAGAGCAGGAACAAACATCAGAGACTGAGCAAAGATAATCGGCATTACACCTGAAGCATTTACCTTGATAGGTATATACTGTCGTTGACCACCGTATACTTTACCTCCTACTACCTGCTTGGCATATTGTACCGGAATTCTTCTTGTCGCTTCAGTCAAGGCAATCACCCCTACTACAACGAAGAACAATACTGCGGCCTCAATGAGAAGTAGCAACATACCTGAGGTACCTTTCTCAAGACCCTCGGCGATAATCGCTCCCGGAAATCTCGATATAATACCGATCATGATCAGCATCGAGATACCGTTACCGATGCCTTTCTCCGTGATCTTCTCTCCCAGCCACATACAGAACATAGTGCCTGCTGAAAGTAAAACCAAAGAACTAAACATAAATAGGGTAGAGCTGATCATCACTGCTCCTGTAGGCAGGATGGTGGCAGAAACATACCCTATACCTTGTGCTATTGTGATCAGGATAGTCAAAACCCGAGTGATCTGGTTGATTCTTTTTCTTCCAGATTCACCCTCTTTTTGCATTTTCTGAAAATATGGTACTCCGACAGTCAATAACTGCAACACAATGGATGCAGATATATATGGCATAATACCCAGACCGAAGATAGATGCATTACTGAACGCTCCACCAAGGAAAGTATCGATCAATCCAAAGATTCCTTCCGGAGCATCACCTAAACGAGAAGGATCAACACCGGGAAGAACTATGAATGACCCCAATCTGAATATGATCAAAAAACCGACCGTATTCATGATTCTAACTCTAAGGTCTTCGATAGAGAAAATGTTCTTAACTGTCGAAATAAACTTTTTCATTAAATTAAATTGTGTTTACCGTTCCACCCAGTTTCTCAATAGCTGCTACTGCAGATGCTGAAAATTTGTGGGCAGTTACGTCTAATTTGGCCTTCAATTCACCTCCACCGAGGATTTTGATTTTGTCATTCTTGGAGGCAATACCATGAGAAACCATAGCTTCCATGTTTACTGCTTCAAGATTGTATTGCTCGGCGAGACCTTGCAATGTATCCAAATTTACCGGTTTGAACTCAACTCTGTTCAAGCTTTTGAAGCCAAATTTAGGAACTCTTCTCTGAAGAGGCATTTGACCGCCTTCAAAACCAAGTTTAGACTTATATCCAGATCTTGATTTAGCTCCTTTGTGACCTCTTGTAGAAGTCCCACCTCTACCCGAACCTGTACCTCTACCTATTCTCTTGCGATTTTTGGTAGATCCTTCAGCTGGTGTTAATGTATGCAGTTTCATAATTAAGCTTCCTCCACTTTTACAAGGTGATTAACTTTATTTACCATACCGGCAATCTGAGGCGTATTCTCTACGATCACTGATTTGCTGATACGACCTAGACCCAGTGCAGTAATAGTTGCCTTCTGATCTTTTGGTCTTTTGATGGTACTTTTCGTTTGCGTGATTTTGATCTTAGCCATGATGATTATCCGTTAAATACTTTAGACATTTTAACGCCTCTCTGCTGTGAAACAGCAATAGCATCTCTTAGCTGAACCAACGCTTCAATTGTAGCTTTAACTACGTTGTGGGGATTGGATGATCCTTTGGATTTGGCCAATACGTCTGTAACGCCTGCACTCTCCAATACTGCACGCATTGCACCACCTGCGATAACGCCTGTACCTGCTGCCGCCGGTTTGATCAAAACAAATCCACCACCGAATTTACCAATCTGCTCATGAGGGATAGTTCCCTTCAAAATCGGCACTTTCACCAAGTTTTTCTTTGCGTCTTCGATACCCTTAGTGATTGCATCAGTTACTTCATTGGCCTTACCCAATCCGTAACCTACAACTCCTTGGCCATCACCCACAACAACTATTGCTGAAAAAGAGAATCTTCTACCGCCTTTTACCACTTTGGCAACACGGTTGATTGCTACTACTTTTTCTTTTAAATCTGTATCTGTAGCCCTGATAGGCTTTCTTCTTAATTGAGACATAGCTTATTAAAATTTGAGGCCTCCTTCTCTGGCACCTTCTGCCAAAGCTTTCACATTCCCATGATACAAGTAGCCATTTCTGTCAAATACTACGGAATCTACTCCGTTTGCAACAGCTCTCTCAGCAAGTTTTTTACCTACTTCCTTGGATACTGATACATTAGTGTTAGCCTTTGCTCCCAATTCTTTGGAAGAAGCCTGAGCCACAGTCTGACCCTTAAGGTCATCGATAAGCTGAGCGTATATGCCAGTATTGCTTTTGAAAACTGACAAACGAGGTCTGGAATCAGTACCGGAAATCTTTCTTCTGATACCCTGCTTGATTCTAAGTCTTCTGGAATTCTTATTAAATGCCATAACCTATTATTTTTTAGCGGCAGTTTTACCAGCCTTACGTCTAACTTGTTCACCAACGAAGCGCACACCTTTTCCTTTGTAAGGTTCAACCTTACGCAGAGATCTGATTTTTGCGGCAACTTGTCCAATCAATTCTTTATCTATAGATTCTAAGGTAATGATTGGATTTTTACCTTTTGCAGTCTCAGCTTTAATAGCAACCTCATCCGGAAGCATCATAAAGATGTTGTGAGAGTAACCAAGATTCAATTCAAGAATCTGGCCTTGGTTAGACGCCTTATAACCTACACCCACAAGCTCCAAATCTTTCTTGTATCCTTCCGATACACCTATCACCATATTGTTGATAAGTGATCTGTAAAGACCGTGAATAGACTTGTGTCTTTTGGAATCCGTAGGTCTAGTGACAACTACTTCGTTGCCTTCTACTTTCACTGTGATATCAGGATTCACATCCTGCACCAGTGTACCCTTTGGACCTTTAACAGTTACAGTTCCATGAGCTGTAACGTCTACAGTAACACCGCCGGGTATATTTATTGGTTTTTTACCTATTCTAGACATGATAGTAAATTAGTATACGTAGCAAAGAACTTCTCCACCAACACCTTCAGTGCGGGCTTCTTTGTCTGTCATCACACCCTTAGAAGTGGATACGATCGCTATCCCAAGGCCATTGATGACTCTTGGAAGCTCCGTATGTTTCACATATTTTCTCAAACCCGGCGTACTAACTCTTTTCAGACTTACAATTGCGTTTTGCTTGGTAACAGGATTGAATTTCAGAGCAATTTTGATGGATCCCTGAGGACCGTTTTCTTCAAACTTGTAATTCTGAATGTATCCTTTTTCGTGCAATACTTTTGTAATCTCTTTCTTGATGTTAGAAGCAGGTATTTCAACGATTCGGTGAGAAGCCTTGATGGCATTTCTCAACCTTGTCAGATAATCAGCTATTGGATCAGTCATTGTATTTTATAGTCTAGCTACACCCATTTTGGGCGTGCAAAGTTACGAATTGATTTTTAGAATAAAAACTACTGTCGTTATTTTACCAGCTGGACTTAGTCACTCCAGGGATTTTGCCCGCGGAGGCCATTTCTCTGAAGGTTACCCTGTTGATACCGAACTTTCTCATGTAGCCTTTAGGGCGACCGGTAAGTTTACATCTGTTGTGAAGTCTTACCGGAGATGCGTTCTTAGGCAATTTATCAAGAGCTTCATAATCACCGGCTGCTTTCAGCGCGGCTCTTTTATCAGCATACTTGGCTACCAGACGCTCTCTTTTTCTCTCACGAGCTTTGATTGACTCTTTTGCCATGACTATTCTTCTTTAGTTTTTTTAACGAAAGGCATTCCGAAAGCCTTAAACAATTCCAAACTTTCTTCATCTGTCTTAGCAGAAGTCACGAAAGTAATATCCATACCGGAGATTCTGTTGACTTTCTCGATACTGATTTCAGGGAAGATAATTTGCTCTTGCACACCAAGTGTGTAGTTGCCTCTTCCGTCAAAACCTTTATCCGAAATACCTTTGAAATCCCTAACACGAGGAAGTGCTATAGTGATCAGACGATCTAGGAATTCATACATAGTCTGTCCTCTCAAAGTCACCTTCGCTCCGATAGGCATTCCTTCTCTCAACTTAAAGTTGGAAACAGAAGTCTTTGCAATAGTCGAAACAGCTCTCTGACCTGTGATCAAAGAAAGTTCTTCTACACCTTGGTCAACCAATTTCTTGTCTGCTACAGCAGCACCTATACCTTTGTTGAGGACAATTTTCTCCAACTTAGGCACTTGCATTACTGAAGAGTACTGAAATTTCTCTTTCAAAGCAGGGACGATTTCGTCCACGTACTTTTGCTTGATTCTTGGATTAGCCATTGATCACCTCCCCGGTTTTCTTAGAGTATCTTACTAATTTACCATTTTCGCCTTCTTTGCGACCTGTTCTGGTGGCTTCACCGGTCTTAGGATCTACAAGTTTCAGGTTACTAATATGGATAGAAGCTTCTTTCTTTTCGATACCTCCCTGAGGCTTAGCCGCCGTAGGCTTCACGTGCTTGGTGATCATGTTAAGACCCTCTACGATTGCTCTACTTTTTAGCTTATCTACGGAAAGTACTTTTCCTGTTTTGCCCTTGTCATCACCTGCGATCACTTTTACAGTGTCACCGGTTTTGATATGAAGCTTTGTTTGCTTGTTCATTTTCTTTACCATGATTACAATACTTCAGGAGCCAATGAAACGATTTTCATAAACTGCTTCTCTCTCAACTCTCTGGCCACAGGGCCGAAGATACGAGTGCCTCTTGGCTCATCGTTGTTGTTCAATAACACAGCTGCGTTATCCTCGAATCGGATATAAGAACCGTCTTTTCTTCTTATTTCCTTACGGGTACGCACGATTACCGCTCTTGACACGGTACCTTTTTTCATGCTACTGGAAGATAGAGCCGATTTTACTGTCACTACGACTTTATCGCCGATGGAAGCATATCGCTTTTTTGTTCCCCCCAATACGCGGATGACCAATACCTCTTTGGCACCAGAGTTGTCCGCTACGCTTAGTCTTGATTCTTGCTGGATCATAATTACTTAGCCCTTTCAATAATTTCAACTACTCTCCAACGCTTGTTCTTACTCAGCGGACGAGTTTCGCTTATTTTCACGAGGTCACCTGGGTTACACTCGTTGTTCTCGTCATGAGCCATAAATTTGGTTGTTTTGGCAACAAACTTACCGTAGATAGCGTGCTTTACGCGACGTTCTACCGCTACGGTGATGGATTTATCCATCTTGTTACTTACCACCTTACCAACTCTTTCTTTTCGAAGATTTCTCTCTATCGTAGCCATATTCTTTTTGTTAGCTAGTTATTTGGCAGCCAATGCAGTCTTTAATCTTGCGATAAAGCGCTTGGTCTCGCGGATTCTGTTAGGATTCTCTATAGGAGAAATCGAGTGCGCAAACCTAAGTTTGGTTAGATTCTCCTGTTCAGCGACAAGTCGCTCGGCGATTTCACTGTTTGAAAGTGAATTTATCTCTGTATTTTTCATAGTGCTTATAATTCAGCGTAATCTCTACGAACAACAAATCTAGTACTTACAGGTAGCTTCTGCTGTGCAAGTCTTAACGCCTCCTGTGCTGTCTCCAGGCTCACGCCTGTAGCTTCGAAAAGGATTGTTCCGGGCTTGATAACGGCCACCCAATACTCAGGAGCACCTTTACCTTTACCCATACGAACCTCAGCGGGCTTTTTAGTGATAGGCTTGTCAGGAAAAATTCTGATCCAAACCTGTCCTTCTCTTTTCATTGCTCTAGTCATCGCGATACGAGCTGCCTCGATCTGACGGGATGTGATCCATCCTGGCTCAAGGGACTTGATGCCAAAGTTGCCAAAAGAAAGCGTGTGCCCTCTTTGTGCAATGCCTTTGACACGGCCCTTTTGCATTTTCCTATATTTAGTTCTTTTTGGCTGTAACATGAGTTCTCACTTATGGGTGAAAATTAGTTATTTCTTTTTCTTCGTCTTGGACCATCATTTCTCTTAGGACCGGCATTACGAGCACCTTTAGGCTCATTAGCTGCTCCCTGATTAGGAGAAAGATCTCTTTTTCCGTACACTTCACCTTTGAAGATCCAAACTTTGATCCCGATCAATCCATAAACCGTAAGGGCTTCTGAAAGTGCGTAATCAATATCTGCTCTCAATGTGTGAAGAGGAATTCTTCCTTCTTTGTACATTTCAGAACGGGCCATTTCGGCTCCGCCTAGACGTCCAGAAAGTTTAACTTTGATTCCTTCCGCTCCCACTCTCATGGATGCTGCGATAGCTTGCTTCATCGCTCTTCTAAAAGAAATTCTTGCTTGAAGCTGCTGAGCGATCGATTCACCTACCAATTTCGCATCTAACTCAGGACGCTTGATCTCGAAGATATTAATCTGAATATCCTTGTTGGTGATATTCTTTAATTCTTCTTTCAGTTTATCTACTTCGGCTCCACCTTTACCAATTACAACACCTGGACGGGCAGTATGAATCGTAAGAGTGATTCTCTTGAGCGTACGCTCGATAATCACTTTAGAAATACCTCCCTTAGGAATTCTGGCAAGGACGTACTTACGGATTTTCTGATCTTCATGCAGTTTTTCAGCGAAGTCTTTCCCACCATACCAGTTGGAATCCCAGCCTTTGACTACACCAAGTCTAAATCCTATTGGGTTGATCTTTTGTCCCATAGTCTGTTCTTAATTTGCCTTTTCGTTTGTTTCTACTACATCAGCGGTAACTTCCTGATCATTGAATGAATCAACAATTAGAGTTACATGATTTGATCTTTTGCGAATTCTGTGGCCTCTGCCTTGAGGAGCCGGTCTCAATCTCTTAAGAGATCTTCCTTCATCCACCATGACGGTTTTGATGAACAGATCAGCTTCTTCTAGCTTAGCGTCAGGATTCTTTGCCTGCCAGTTGGCTACAGCAGAAAGCAACAACTTTTCAAGTCTGATAGCTCCGTGATTCGGAGTAAACTTCAAAATGCTAAGTGCCAATCCTACTCTCTTGCCTCTGACAAGGTCAGCCACAAGGCGCATCTTACGCGGAGAGGTAGGGACATTATTTAATTTTGCTAATGCTTCCATGATTATCTCTTTCCTTTATCTTTTTTGGCAATGTGGCCTCTGAAATTTCTGGTAGGAGCAAATTCACCTAGCTTATGACCTACCATGTTGTCTGTTACAAATACCGGAATGAATTTATTTCCATTATGCACAGCGAAGGTATGTCCTACGAAATCCGGAGAAATCATTGATTTTCTTGACCAAGTCTTGATTACCGATTTCTTGCCTGATTCGTTCTGAGCATCCACTTTCTTCACAAGATGGTGCTCGATATAAGGACCTTTTTTTAATGAACGTGCCATAATTATTTAGATCTTTTGCTTACGATGAACTTGTTTGAATACTTCTTAGGAGATCTTGTTTTCTTTCCTTTAGCCAATAGACCTTTTCTAGATCTAGGGTGTCCTCCGGAAGAACGACCTTCACCACCACCCATAGGGTGATCTACCGGGTTCATCGCAACACCTCTTACGCGAGGTCTTGATCCGAGCCATCTTTTACGGCCGGCTTTACCCAATACCACGTTCATGTGATCCCCGTTGGAAACAGTCCCAACAGTTGCCATGCACGTATTCAGTACAAGTCTCATCTCACCTGACGGAAGTTTTACAGTCACGTATTTCCCGTCACGGGCCACGATCTGTGCATAACCTCCGGCACTTCTTACCATTGCGGCGCCTTTACCCGGCTTCAATTCCAAACAGTGTACAATTGTACCCATAGGAATATTCACCACTGGCATCGCGTTGCCCACTTCTGGAGCAACTTGCTCACCGGAAATCACTGTCTGTCCCACTGACAAACCTTCCGGGGCGATAATGTAGGCCTTAGCACCATCTGCATAATATAGTAGGGCGAGACGTGCCGTTCTGTTTGGATCGTACTCAATAGCTTTCACTACTGCAGGTACTCCGAACTTGTTTCTTTTGAAGTCTACAAGACGTAGTCTTCTCTTATGACCGCCACCGATATTGCGGACAGTCATTTTGCCTTCATTATTTCGTCCACCTGACTTCTTGATAGGAGCAAGAAGAGATTTTTCCGGCTTTGACTTAGTAATCTCGTCAAATGCAGGAGCTACTCTGAATCTTGTCCCTGGAGTTACAGGCTTCAACTTTTTAATTGCCATGATATAGATTCAATTAAATTTCTCCGTAAAAATCAATCACTTCACCATCGGCTACTTGCACGATTGCTTTTTTGAAAGCATTGGTAAAGCCTGAAACCACTTTAGCTTTGGTGTATCTTGATTTATGCTTTGCAGCATATCTGATGGTTCTTACTGAAACCACTTTCACACCAAACGTTTTTTCTACAGCAAGTTTGATTTCCGGTTTCTTCGCGGTTTTTTCCACGATGAATCCATAAACGCCTCTTTCGTTCATGGCAGAAATCTTTTCTGTAATTAAAGGCTGCTTTAGAATATCCATTGTCTTATTTCGATAAAATGGTTTCCAACTTACTGATTGAACCTTCACAGATCACCAAGTGATCAGCATTAAGTACCTGGTAAGTATTTACATCATTTACAGTCACAACTTTTGCTTTTGGCAAGTTTCTGCTGGAAAGGAACACGTTTGTATTTTCCTCAGGAAGTACAAGTAACGTCTTCTTATCTCCCAGAGATAGTCCGTCAAGCAATGCCATGTAGCTTTTAGTCTTTGGAGCATCAAATGAGATGCTTTCCAATACTGACAGGCTGTTCTCTTTCACTTTATAAGCAAGTGCAGATTTTCTGGCTAGTTGTTTTACCTTTTTATTCAATTTGAAAGAATAGTCTCTTGGCTGGGGGCCAAATACTCTTCCTCCTCCTCGGAATAGCGGCGACTTGATAGATCCCGCACGTGCACTACCAGTGCCCTTTTGCTTTTTGATCTTACGAGTAGAACCGGCTATCTCATTTCTTTCTTTAGACTTGTGCGTTCCCTGTCTTTGGTTAGCCAAGTACTGCTTTACATCAAGGTAGATCGCGTGATCGTTGGGAACGATTGCGAAGATCTCATCAGACAAGCTGATTTTTCTACCTGTGTCTTCTCCGTTTTGATTAATTACTGCTAATTCCATGGCTTACTTCTCTAGAATAACGTAAGAATTTTTAGGACCAGGTACAGATCCAGAAACCAATAGTAGGTTTTTGTCAGCATAGATCTTCAACACTTTAAGGTTGACTACCTTTACTCTGTCTCCGCCCGTTCTACCAGCCATTCTCATTCCTTTGAATACTCTGGATGGCCAAGAACATGCACCAATTGAACCCGGGTGTCTGCCTCTGTTGTGCTGACCGTGAGTTTGTCCACCCACACCCGCAAAACCATGACGTTTTACCACACCCTGGAATCCTTTACCTTTTGAAGTTCCGATTGCATCCACGAAGTCACCTTCGATAAATACTTCACCGGCCTTCACAGTAGCTCCTAGATTCACCTGGCCTTCAAACTCGACCCGGAAATCTCTGAACTCAACAACTTTGTGCTTTGGTGTTGTACCGGCCTTTTTAAAATGACCGATCAATGGCTTTGGCGTATTTTTCTCTTTACGCTCACCATAAGCCAACTGCACTGCGTTGTACCCGTCTGTTTCAACGTTTTTTACTTGCGTCACTACACAAGGACCAGCTTCTATTAGCGTGCATGCGACGTTACGCCCATCGGCACTGAAAATGCTAGTCATTCCTACTTTTCTACCTATTATACCAGACATCTTTTATTAAGATAATATAATAACCCACAAGCATTTACCTGCCGGGGCTCCTTTTAAAGGACTGCAAAGTTACTGAAATTAAATTCTGCAACAAATCCGACATCCTAAATTTTAAATGAATTACAAAATATTTCGATTGTGACTCAGGCATTTATACCCGTCAACCCATCACCTGAGCCAAATAGAGCAAAAAAAACCTGCTTCGAAAAGCAGGTTTTTTTATATTAATCCGGTCCGATCAAACTTTGATCTCTACATCAACTCCACTTGGAAGCTCGATTTTCATCAAAGCATCCACAGTTTTGGAAGAGTTGGAATAGATATCAACCAATCTCTTGTATGTACAAAGTTGGTATTGATCTCTGGCTTTTTTACTTACGTGTGGAGACTTCAACACAGTGAATTTCTCCTTCTTGGTAGGCAATGGAATTGGCCCTACTACTACTGCGCCAGTGGCTTTCACTGCCTTTACAATCTTCTCTGATGACTTATCCACCAGGCTGTGATCGTATGATTTTAGTTTTATTCTGATTTTCTGATTCATCACAAATATTATTTAGACCTTCTGACCTTTTACTGTAGCAATTACACCTTCGGCAATGTTATTAGGCACTGACTCATAGTGAGAGAATGTCAATGAAGCTGTAGCTCTACCGGAGGTGATCGTTCTAAGGTCAGTAATGTAACCAAACAACTCAGACAATGGTACTGAAGCTTTGATTACAGAAGAAGTACCTTTGGTATCCATTCCTTTCATCAAACCTCTTCTTCTGTTCAAGTCACCGGTGATTGGTCCGGTGTACTCATCAGGAGAAACTACATCTACAGCCATGATAGGCTCAAGTAACTGAGGCTTACATTTTTTGGCTGCTTCTTTGAAACCAAGTCTAGCTGCCAATTCGAATGAAAGTGCATCTGAATCGACATCATGGAATGAACCATGGAACAATCTTACTTTCATCGACTCGATAGGATATCCTGCCAAAGGCCCGTTCTTCATAGACTCAGCGAATCCTTTCTGGATAGAAGGAATGAATTCCTTAGGAATCACACCACCCACAATAGCGTTCACGAAGTCCAGTCCCGGTTTGATCTCACCTGTTTCAGGATCAGGATCTCTAGGGCTAAGTTCGAATGAAATATCCGCAAATTTACCTTTACCACCTGTTTGCTTCTTGTAAACTTCTTTGTGTTCGTATGAACCAAATAAAGCCTCTTTGTAAGCAACCTGAGGAGCACCTTGGTTGATCTCAACCTTGAATTCTCTCTTCAGACGGTCAATGATGATATCCAAGTGAAGTTCACCCATACCTCTCAAGATAGTCTGCCCTGTTTCGTGGTCAGTATTTACTTGAAGTGTAGGATCTTCCTCTACCAGTTTGGCGATAGCCATACCCAGCTTGTCAACGTCAGCTTGAGTCTTAGGCTCGATAGCATAACCGATAACAGGCTCAGGGAATACCATGGATTCCAATACTACTTTACGTTTTTCGTCACAAAGTGTATCTCCGGTCTTGATATCCTTAAAGCCTACTACTGCACCAATATCTCCCGCTCTTAGCGCATCGATTTGGTTCTGCTTGTTGGCATGCATTTGGAATACTCTTGAGATACGCTCTTTGTTGCCCGAGCGGCTATTGAATACATAAGAACCGGAATTCAAAATTCCTGAATACGCTCTTACGAAACAAAGACGGCCTACGAATGGATCCGTTGCAATTTTGAAGGCAAGACCTGCGAAAGGCTCAGTCTCGTCAGGAGAGATTCTCACATCTACTTCCTCGTCGTCTATATCATGTGCAATGATATCGTCCTTGTCCATAGGAGAAGGAAGCAATTCCATTACCAGATCAAGCATAGTCTGAACACCTTTGTTTTTGAATGAAGATCCACATACCATAGGTACAATCTTCATGTCAATTACAGCTTTTCTCAAAGCTGAAAGGATTTCCTGCTCTGTAATAGAATTAGAATCTTCAAAGAATTTCTCCATTAAAGATTCGTCGTAATCCGCAACAGCTTCCAGCAAATACTCTCTGTATTCCGCTACGTCATCCAACATATCTTCAGGAATTGGAACTTCTTCGAAAGTCATCCCGAAGTCATCCTCATTCCATACGATCGCACGGTTGTTGATTAGATCAACTACACCACGGAATTTATCTTCAGCACCGATAGGAAGCTGCAAAGGAACAGCGTGGCTGCCTAGCATTTCTTTTACCTGCTTACACACTTCAAGGAAGTTTGCACCGGCACGGTCCATTTTATTTACGAAGCCAATACGGGCTACTTTGTAGTTATCCGCAAGTCTCCAGTTGGTCTCTGACTGTGGCTCTACGCCATCTACAGCACTGAAAAGGAATACCAATCCATCGAGAACACGAAGTGATCTGTTTACTTCAACAGTAAAATCAACGTGACCGGGAGTATCGATGATGTTGATCTGGTATTTTTTCTCTCTGTAATTCCAAAAAACGGTAGTTGCAGCGGAAGTAATGGTAATACCTCTTTCCTGCTCCTGAGCCATCCAGTCCATGGTAGCTGCTCCGTCGTGAACCTCACCTATTTTGTGAGATACGCCCGAATAAAAAAGTATTCGCTCTGTCGTAGTAGTCTTACCCGCATCAATGTGCGCGGCAATACCAATATTTCTGGTAAGTGTTAGATCTCTTTTAGCCATATTAATTAAAATCTAAAGTGAGAGAATGCCTTGTTGGCCTCAGCCATTCTGTGCGTATCATCTTTCTTCTTCACACCGGCACCTTCGCCTTTGGAAGCAGCGATAATTTCGCCAGCAAGTCTGTCCATCATTGTTTTCTCTCCTCTTTTTCTGGCATAGCTGATCATCCATTTCATTCCCAAGGCAATCTTTCTATCAGGTCGGACTTCCATTGGAACCTGGAATGTAGCACCACCAACTCTACGACTCTTCACCTCTACGGATGGAGAAATATTGTTTAGCGCTTTTTTCCAAACTTCAAGACCATTCTCACCTACTTTGGATTCTACCTTTTCTACTGCGTCGTAGAAAATTCTGTAAGCAATACTCTTCTTCCCATCTACCATTAGATTGTTCACAAACCTAGTCACTAGGGTATCATTGAACTTTGGATCAGGAAGAATATATCTCTTCTTTGGTTTCGCTTTTCTCATTTTTTCTAAATGTTATAAAGTATTATTTCTTCGCCGGAGCGCCTTTTCCAGCCTTCGGTCTTTTAGCACCATACTTAGAGCGACCTTGCTTACGGTCTTTTACTCCTGCGGTATCTAGTGCACCACGGATGATGTGATATCTCACACCCGGCAGATCTTTCACACGACCACCTCTGATCAAGACGATCGAGTGCTCTTGTAGATTGTGACCTTCTCCAGGAATGTAAGCATTCACTTCTTTTCCGTTTGTCAATCTCACCCTGGCCACTTTTCTCATTGCAGAGTTTGGCTTCTTAGGGGTTGTAGTGTATACTCTGGTACAAACTCCTCTTCGCTGTGGACATGCATCCAAAGCTCTTGATTTTGATTTCGTCTCCAGTGTAGTTCTACCTTTTCGTACTAACTGTTGAATAGTAGGCATTAACTGATAAAATTTAGTTTTCCCGTAAACTGTTAAATTTTGGACTGCAAAGGTAAACAAAGTAATAAGAGTAACAAAGCTAAGCAGTTATATTTTTGTTATGCCTCTCCCGGTGTGCCGAAGCTAATCGGAAACTGCGGCGCTCCTCCTGATTGATTAATCTTGCCAAAAGCGGCTTCGTATTTTTCGATATTATCTTTCAATGCGGCAAGCAATCGCTTCGCATGATCAGGAGTGACGATAATCCTAGACTTTACTTTAGCCTTCGGTACGCCCGGCATCAGGCGGATAAAGTCAATCACAAATTCCGAGTTGGAATGTGCTATCATAGCCAAATTGGAATAAACACCTTCAGCCACTTCTTCCGAAAGTTCTACATTGATCTGTTGATCTACTTTTTTGTTGTCGTCTTGCATGATTGAATTAGTTTAAAAGAACTGCGTCCTCTGCGTAAAACTCTGTGTTCCCCGTGGTTACTTAAGTTATTCATAAAAAAGGCCTGTCGTGAAACAGGCCTTTTGAACTAATTTATTAGAATATTACAGGATTGCTTCACTGGATCTTTTAGATGTGCGCTCCATGTTTTCCGAAAGCTTATTGTACTCTTCCTGAGAACCTACGATGATCGGCTGCAATCTTCGCTGACCGGTACCGGCAGGAATCAAGTGACCAACGATTACGTTCTCTTTCAGGCCTTTCAGTTCATCCCGCTTACCTCTGATAGCTGCTTCAGAAAGGACTTTGGTAGTCTCCTGGAAGGAAGCGGCAGAGATAAATGATTCAGTACCCAAAGATGCTGCAGTGATACCCTGTAGTGTAGGCTTAGAAACCGCAGTTTCTGCATCACGTACCTGTACCAACTTAAGATCCTTACGCTTCAAGCTGGAATTCTCATCTCTCAATCTTCTTGCAGAGATAATCATTCCCGGCTTCAATGTGGAAGAATCACCTGCATCCATGACCACCTTACGGTCAAGAATATTGTCATTCTCTTCTCTGAAAGCCCACTTGTCCACCACTTGATTCTGAAGGAACCCAGTGTCACCTGCATCAAGGATTTCAACTTTCTGCATCATCTGGCTTACAATCACCTCGATGTGCTTATCGTTGATTTTCACACCCTGAAGTCGGTAAACCTCCTGGATCTCATTCACCAAGTACTCTTGAACAGCCGTTGGACCTTTGATAGACAGGATGTCATTTGGAGTGATAGCTCCATCAGAAAGTGGCTCGCCGGCTCTGATAAAGTCATTCTCCTGAACCAGGATATGCTTAGACAAGGATACCATGTATTTCTTGATCACACCATCTTTGGACTCGATAATGATCTCTCTGTTACCTCTCTTGATACCACCATAAGTCACTACACCATCGATCTCAGAAACTACAGCCGGATTGGATGGGTTTCTTGCTTCGAATAGCTCGGTAACTCTTGGAAGACCACCGGTAATATCTCTTGTCTTACCTACGGACCTTGGGATTTTCACCAAGATCTGACCCGATCTCACCTTATCACCTGCGTCAATCGCCAAGTGGGCACCTACCGGAATATTGTATCCTTTAGACTCCCCACCGTAGTTTACAATGATAGCAGGGTTCTTGGTTCTATCTTTTGTATCGATGATTACTTTCTCACGGAAACCTGTCTGATCATCGGACACTTCCTTATAGGTAACACCTTCTACAATTGCTTCGAATTCAATCTTACCGTCAAACTCAGAAAGGATAACTGCGTTGTATGGATCCCACTTACACAGGGTCTGGCCCTTGGTAACTTTCTCTCCATCTTTCACATTCACAATAGCACCATAAGGAGCATGATTAGACACTAATGTCTTGCCTGTCTTAGGATCATTGATCTTGATTTCACCGGATCTACCCATGACAACTGTAATGTGCTCGCCATCTTTGTTGGTAGTCTCGATCAATCTTAATTCCTCATCAAATTCCACTTCACCGTCGAACTTGGCAATCACACTGGCTTCAACAGCCATGTTTGATGCAGTACCACCTACGTGGAATGTTCTTAGTGTAAGCTGAGTACCCGGCTCACCGATAGACTGTGCTGCGATAACACCTACAGATTCACCTTCCTGTACCATATGACCGGTGGTAAGGTTTCTTCCATAGCACTTACCACAAACTCCTCTACGGGTTTCGCAAGTCAGTACAGATCTGATCTCTACTTCATCGATTCCAGCATCATCGATCAGCTTAGCTACTTCATCGTTAATCTGAAGACCTGATTCTACGATCAATTCATCCGTAAGAGGATGGAAAATATCGTGAACAGAAACACGTCCCAGAACTCTTTCAGAAAGAGGCTCAACGATCTCGTCATTGTCTCTCAATGGCTGTACAAGAAGTCCTCTTAAGCTACCACAGTCATCTTCAGTGACAATCATATCCTGAGCCACATCTACCAGACGTCTGGTTAGGTAACCCGCATCAGCAGTTTTCAATGCAGTATCGGCAAGACCTTTACGTGCACCGTGAGTAGAGATGAAGTATTCCAATACATCCAGACCTTCTTTGAAGTTGGAGAGGATTGGGTTTTCGATGATCTCACCTACAGAACCCTGAAGGTTTTTCTGTGGCTTGGCCATCAAACCTCTCATACCACCCAGCTGACGAATCTGCTCTCTGGAACCACGGGCTCCTGAGTGCATCATCATATAGATGGCATTGAATCCTTGCTTATCCTCTTCCATCTGCTTCATCAGATTATTAGTCAGATGAGAGTTGGTACGGGTCCAGATATCAATTACTTGATTGTATCGTTCGTTGTCCGTGATTAGACCCATCAAGTAGTTGTTCCATACCTGGTCCACTTCTTCTTTGGCCTTATTAATCATCGGTTCTTTTTCTTCCGGGATGATTACATCATTCAATCCCATGGACAGACCGCCTTTGTAGGCCATCTGGAATCCAAGATTTTTGATATCATCCAAGAATTGAGCTGTACGTGCCATTCCACATACCTTAACCACCTTAGCAATGATCTGCTGAAGTTTTTTCTTGGTCAAAAGCTCATTTACATAACCTACTTCTCTTGGAACAAATTGGTTGAAAATCAAACGGCCAGCTACGGTCTCGATGATCTCATCCTTGTATCCTCCATCTTCGGTTCTTACCTGCACTTTACATTTGATATTCGCATGTTTGGAGATTTTCTCTTCATTCAGCGCGATAATCACTTCTTCAGTGCTGTAGAATGTCATTCCTTCACCGGCAACAATCTCCTCAGGAGTAGATCTCTTGCCCTTGGTCACGTAGTACAGACCCAACACCATATCCTGAGAAGGTACAGTAATCGGAGCTCCGTTAGCAGGGTTAAGAATGTTGTGCGAAGAAAGCATCAGCGTAGAAGCTTCCAAAATAGCCTCATGTCCCAGAGGTACGTGAACCGCCATCTGATCACCGTCAAAATCGGCGTTGAATGCAGTACATACCAATGGGTGAAGCTGAATCGCTTTTCCTTCTATAAGTTTCGGCTGGAATGCTTGAATACCCAGTCTGTGAAGTGTAGGAGCACGGTTAAGGAGCACAGGGTGTCCTTTAAGTACATTCTCCAAGATATCCCAAACCACAGGATCTTTACGATCCACTATTTTCTTTGCAGACTTTACTGTCTTCACAATACCTCTTTCGATCAGTTTTCTGATGATAAAAGGCTTGAAAAGTTCAGCTGCCATATTTTTAGGAAGACCACACTCGTGAAGCTTCAATTCAGGACCTACCACGATCACAGAACGACCGGAGTAATCCACACGCTTACCGAGCAAGTTTTGACGGAATCGGCCTTGCTTACCTTTCAACATATCCGAAAGGGACTTCAACGCACGGTTTCCATCAGATCTTACCGCATTTACTTTTCTGGAGTTATCAAATAGAGAATCCACAGCTTCCTGAAGCATTCTCTTTTCATTTCTCAAAATCACCTCCGGAGCTTTGATGTCGATCAATCGCTTCAGACGGTTATTTCTGATAATAACTCTTCTATAAAGGTCATTCAAATCGGAAGTCGCAAAACGGCCACCATCCAAAGGAACCAAAGGACGCAATTCAGGTGGAATAACAGGAACCATACGAACGACCATCCACTCAGGGCGGTTTTCGATTCTGGTTCTTGCATCACGGAATGCTTCTACCACTTTCAGTCTTTTCAGCGCTTCTGCTTTTCTCTGCTGAGATGTATCAGTAGCCGCCTGGTGACGAAGAGAGTAAGAAAGGTCATCCAAATCAATTCTTGCCAATAGCATCTCCAACGCTTCAGCACCCATTTTGGCGATGAATTTATTTGGATCCTCATCGTCAAGCATATGGTTTTCCTTAGGAAGCTTGTCCATGATATCCAAGTATTCATCTTCAGTCAAGAAGTCCAAATACTGAACGCCCTCTTCTGCTTTGACACCTGCCTGAACTACCGCATAACGCTCGTAATAGACAATCTGGTCAAGTTTCTTAGTCGGAAGACCAAGAAGATAACCGATTTTGTTAGGAAGAGATTTGAAATACCAAATGTGAGCTACCGGTACTACCAGTTCGATGTGCCCCATTCTCTCTCTTCTTACTTTCTTCTCTGTAACCTCTACACCGCAGCGGTCACAGATAATACCTTTATACCTGATGCGCTTGTACTTGCCACAATGACACTCCCAGTCTTTGACCGGACCAAAGATCCGCTCACAGAACAATCCGCCCATTTCGGGCTTGTAAGTTCTATAATTGATGGTCTCTGGCTGGGTCACCTCACCGTTTGAACTATCCAGAATAGATTCTGGGGAAGCCAAACTAATGGTGACTCTGGAAAAATCATTGCTAAGTTTTTTATTTTTTCTGAACGCCATAGTTTTTTGAAAGATATGTAAAGGGCTCTTGCGAGCCCATTCGCTTTATTAATCCAGGGTAATTTCAAGAGCCAAACCTCTCAACTCATGAACCAATACATTGAATGATTCAGGAATATTAGGTTTTGGAAGGTTCTCACCCTTCACAATCGCTTCGTAAGCTTTTGCTCTACCGATTACGTCATCAGACTTCACTGTCAGGATTTCCTGCAGTACATGGGATGCACCGAATGCTTCCAATGCCCAAACTTCCATCTCTCCGAAACGCTGACCACCAAACTGGGCTTTACCTCCCAATGGCTGCTGCGTGATCAATGAGTATGGCCCGATGGAACGTGCGTGCATCTTATCATCCACCAAGTGACCAAGTTTCAGCATGTATGCAATACCTACCGTGATTGGCTGATCGAATTTCACACCCGAAAGACCATCGTATAGATAGGTTCGTCCGTAAGCCGGCAAGCCTGCCAATTCCAATTCATGGGATACTTCTTCCATAGAAGCACCGTCAAAGATCGGAGTAGCGTATTTCTTGTCCAGCTTCTGTCCGGCCCAAGCCAATACAGTTTCGAAGATCTGTCCAATATTCATTCGGGAAGGTACACCCAGCGGATTCAATACGATATCCATTGGAGTTCCATCCTCTAGGAATGGCATATCCTCGTCTCTTACGATTCTGGCTACGATACCTTTGTTACCGTGACGACCCGCCATCTTATCACCCACTTTCAGCTTACGCTTCTTAGCGATGTAAACTTTGGCAAGTTGAACGATACCTGCAGGAAGTTCATCTCCTACCTCAAGAGTAAATCTTTCTCTCTTGAACGTACCGCTAATCTCATTTCTTGAATTAATGAAGTTTTTCACTAAGTGAACAATCAACTCATTGGTATGAGGATCATTTGTCCAGTCATCAAGAACGATATCGGAAATCAGGTTAGCTTCTTCCGGCACATTGTAATTGCTCTCATCTCTGTAAGGGTTCTTAGCAGGGAAAAGATTGTTTTCAATGTTTTTTGCATTGAACTTTTGGCCTTTGGTGATGATCTCATCACCAAATTTATGCTTTACGCCTTGAGAAGTTTTGCCGTCTAGGATGGTAACCATCTTGTTGATCATTCGTGCTCTAAGGCCCAAAAGATCTTTAGAGTATCTTCCTTTCAGTTTTTCAACGTCAGCTTTAGACTTAGCTCTTACGTCTTTGTCCTTCTTAGGTCTTGCAAATAGCTTCGTCTCGATTACAACACCATTCAATGAAGGAGAAGCTTTCAAGGAAGCATCTTTCACATCTCCAGCTTTGTCACCGAAGATTGCTCTAAGCAACTTCTCTTCAGGAGTCGGATCAGTTTCACCCTTTGGAGTGATCTTACCGATGATGATATCTCCTTCTTTTACTTCAGCTCCAATCGCGATGATACCATGCTCATCAAGATTTTTAACTGCTTCTTCAGAGACGTTAGGGATTTCAGAAGTCAATTCTTCTTCACCTCTCTTCGTATCACGAACTTCCAACTGAAATTCTTCTACGTGAATAGAAGTAAAGACATCTTCCCTTACTACGCGCTCAGAGATTACGATAGCATCCTCAAAGTTGTACCCTTGCCAAGGCATGTAGGCCACTTTCAGGTTTTTACCGAGTGCCAGCTCTCCATTGTTAGTAGAGTAACCTTCAACCAAAACCTGACCTTTTTTCACTTTTTGGCCTTTCAGCACCAAAGGAGTAAGGTTGATCGTAGTATCTTGGTTAGTTCTTCTGAACTTGATCAGATCATAAGCTTTGTATTCATCCGTGAAGTTTACCAATAGCTCATCATCTGTAAGATCATACTTGATGACGATTTTCTTAGCATCCACATAATCTACCACACCATTTGCTTCCGCAATGATCAGTGATCTGGAATCTACAGCAGCTTTTGCTTCCAAGCCGGTACCCACGATAGGAGCTTCGGCTTTCAGCAAAGGAACTGCCTGTCGCTGCATGTTGGATCCCATCAATGCACGGTTGGCATCATCATGCTCCAAGAATGGAATCAAAGATGCTGCAACGGATACAATCTGATTAGGAGCAACGTCCATATAGCTGATTTCTGAAGGCTCCAACACAGGGAAGTCACCTTCGAATCTTGCTTTTACTTTCTCGTTGATAAACTTGCCAGACTCATCCAAAGGAGCATTCGCCTGTGCAATGTTATGGTTATCTTCTTCTTCAGCAGTAAGGAACAAAATGTCCTCTGCTTTCATGCTTACTTTACCCTCTTTCACCTTACGGTAAGGAGTCTCAAGGAAGCCCATTGAGTTCACTTTAGCATGAACGCAAAGAGAAGAGATCAACCCGATGTTTGGACCTTCAGGAGTTTCGATAGTACACAGACGACCGTAGTGCGTGTAGTGAACATCCCGAACCTCAAAACCTGCTCTTTCTCTGGATAGACCACCCGGCCCCAATGCAGAAAGTCTTCTCTTGTGAGTCAACTCCGCCAATGGATTGGTTTGATCCATAAACTGAGAAAGCTGGTTTGTACCGAAGAAGGAGTTAATCACAGAAGAAAGCGTACGGGCGTTGATCAAATCGACCGGTTTAAAGTCTTCATTGTCACGAACGTTCATTCGCTCACGGATCGTTCTTGCCATTCTGGCCAAACCTACGCCGAACTGGCTATATAGCTGCTCGCCTACCGTTCTTACTCTTCTATTGCTCAAGTGATCAATATCATCGACCACAGCCTTAGAGTTAATAAGTCCGATCAGGTATTTTACGATGTTGATAATATCTTCCTTGGTAAGGACGATTTTCTCAGAATCTATGTCAAGACCCAGTTTCTTGTTGATTCTATAACGACCAACTTCACCTAAGTCATAGCGCTTGTCAGAGAAGAATAAACTGTGAATTACCTCACGGGCTGTAGACTCATCCGGAGCTTCAGTATTTCTCAACTGACGGTAGATAACTTCCACAGCCTCTTTTTCAGAGTTGGAGCTATCTTTCTGTAATGTATTATAGATGATAGAGTAATCAGCCACGTTCACATCTTCTCTATGGAGAATGATGCTCTTCGAGCCTGAGTCCAAGATCATTTCGATATCTTCGTCTGTAAGTACGGTATCACGCTCAAGCAATACCTCATTTCGGTCGATGGAAACTACTTCACCTGTGTCCTCATCTACGAAATCTTCTACCCAAGTTCTTAGAACCCTTGCAGCCAGCTTACGTCCGGCCACTTTTTTCATTGCTGTCTTAGTAGCATTGACTTCCTCAGATAGACCGAACAAATCGAGAATATCTTTATCAGAGCCATAGCCAATAGATCTTAGCAAGGTTGTTACAGGGAACTTCTTCTTACGATCGATATAAGCATACATGACATTGTTGATATCAGTAGCAAATTCAATCCATGATCCTTTGAAAGGTATAATTCTGGCAGAGTAAAGTTTCGTACCATTGGTGTGCTTGCTTTGGGCAAAGAACACGCCCGGAGAACGGTGAAGTTGTGAAACGATAACTCTTTCTGCACCATTAATTACAAATGACCCCTTCTCGGTCATATACGGAAGATTACCTAAGAATACTTCTTGCTCAATCGTTTCGAAATCTTCATTATCCTCATCATGGCAAAGTAATCTCAACTTTGCTTTCAACGGTACAGAGTAGGTCAAGCCGCGGTCAATGCACTCGCTCACAGAATATTTCGGTGGATCTACTGCATAATCAATAAATTCAAGAGTGAAATTCTCTCTGGAATCACTGATTGGGAAGTTTTCTGCGAATACTTTAAATAAACCGTCTGCCCGGCGCTTTTCTGCTGGCGTATCCAATTGAAAAAAGTCTTTGAAAGACTGCAACTGAATATCGAGGAAATCCGGATAGCTTTTGACCACCTTAATGGAGGAGAAACTTTTCCTTTCGGTTTGATTCTTGATAGCCAAGGTAGTGTATGTTTATGGTGAAATGTTATTATCGGAATAATTCTATTTCCGATTAGAATAATGCAATTTTGAACCTGTGCATAAACAGGAAAAGACCTGACTAAAATAGTCAGGTCTTAGGTGTGAACCCCAACCTAATAGTTGCGGTTCAGCAAATTATTTGATCTCTACTTCAGCACCGGCTTCTTCCAAAGACTTCTTCAAGCCTTCAGCTTCGTCTTTAGCTACGCCTTCTTTCAACGCTTTAGGAGCAGAGTCAACTAGTTCTTTAGCCTCTTTAAGACCAAGACCTGTCAATTCTTTTACAAGCTTAACAACTGCCAGTTTTGATCCACCCGCTGCTTTCAAGATCACGTCAAAAGTCGTTTTCTCTTCTTCAGCTGCAGCTTCACCAGCACCAGCGCCACCTGCTACAACTACTGCACCTGCAGCAGCTGGCTCGATGCCATACTGATCCTTAAGTATATCTGTCAATTCTTTAACCTCTTTTACAGTCAAGTTTACCAACTGATCTGCAAGTTGCGTAAGATCTGCCATTGTATTTGAAATTTAATATTTGTTTGAATTATTTTTTTTAACTTATTTTTCTTCTCTATCAGCAAGCGTCTTAAGCACACCAGTAATATTGTTCTGGCCACTTTGCAATGCTGAGATAAGATTCATCGCAGGAGACTGTAGCAAGCTGATTAGATCGCCCAACAATTCCTCCTTTGACTTCAACTTAGAAAGCATCTCCAGATTCTCTTCACCGATGAATATATCCGCATCGATAGAAGCTCCTTTGAATGCAGGCTTCGTTGCTTTTTTACCTAATTTTTTTCTGAAATCCAGCAATACATTTGCCGGAAGATTACTCGTCTCTTTTGAGAAAATAATTCCAGAGAATCCTTTCAATGCCTTATCTGACAACTCAGTGTAGTCGGCATCTAAATTTTCCAGCGCTTTAGTCACCAAGGTGTTTTTGTACACTTTGTACTCCACTCCTTTTTCGTAACAAGCTCTTCTGAATGCATTCACTTGCGCCACAGAGAAACCTGAAGCATCAGTGATATAGAAGAAAGGGTTTTCTTTAAATTTCTCAGTAAGACCGTCGATTATTACTTTCTTTTCGTCTCTAGTCATGATTAAATTCCTTGAATGCTACCCTTGTCAACTGCAATTCCAGGAGACATTGTACTGGATAAATGAATACTCTTGAAATATGTTCCTTTGGAAGATGATGGCTTCAGCTTAGAAATAGTAAGGATAAGTTCTTTAACATTTTCTTCGATCTGCGCTGCAGTGAAGGATGCCTTACCTATACCTGCGTGAATAATTCCAAATTTATCTACTTTGAAATCGATTTTACCCGCTTTTACTTCTCTTACTGCCTTAGCTACATCCAGAGTAACAGTTCCTGATTTAGGATTTGGCATAAGACCTCTTGGTCCCAATACCCTACCCAATCTACCTACTTTCGCCATTACATTAGGCATAGTGATGATGACATCAATGTCAGTCCATCCGCCTTCGATTTTAGCTATGTAGTCGTCCAAGCCCGCGTAATCTGCACCTGCTTCGGTTGCTTCTGCTACTTTGTCAGGAGTACAAAGCACCAATACTTTGATGTCTTTGCCTGTACCATGAGGAAGCGCAACAACGCCTCTTACCATTTGATCAGCTTTACGTGGATCCACACCCAGACGGATGTCAAGATCTACGGAAGCGTCAAACTTCGTCATAGTAATATCCTTCACGATAGTAGAAGCTGCCTCCAGGGAGTACACTTGGCTTGGGTCGTACTTAGAAAGAGCTTCTTTTTGCTTTTTTGTTAACTTAGCCATTGTTTTTTATTTATACTTCCCAAGGGGCTTTACCAGATACTGTGATTCCCATGCTTCGTGCTGTACCAGCCACCATTTTCATAGCAGACTCAACTTTGAAAGCATTAAGGTCAGGCATTTTAACCTCCGCTATTTCCTTAACCTGATCCCAGGTTACCGATCCTACCTTCTTACGGTTTGGTTCAGCAGATCCGCTTTTGATTTTCGCAGCCTCTAGCAACAAGTTTGCTGCAGGAGGAGTTTTTACTACGAAGTCGAAAGACTTGTCTGAGTAGATTGTAATCAATACAGGAAGCACTTGACCCATTTTCTCTTGGGTACGTGCATTGTACTGCTTACAAAACTCCATGATGTTCAGACCCTTGGAACCAAGAGCCGGACCTACCGGAGGCGACGGGTTTGCCTGGCCACCTTTCACTTGTAGTTTTAAATAACCAGTGATTTCCTTAGCCATTGCTTAGTCTTGTTTTTCTACTTGTATAAAGTTTAATTCAACAGGAGTATTTCGGCCGAAGATCTTAACCATAACATTAAGTTTTTTCTTCTCCTCAAATATCTCCTCTATAGTTCCGGTGAATCCACTGAAAGGACCGTCCATTACTTTGACAGTCTCTCCGACTATAAATGGTGTATCCAGTTTCTCTGCGAACTCGTCAATCTCTTCCACCTTACCTAAAATACGGTTGATTTCTGACTGACGAAGTGGCTCAGGGGTTTTGGAAGCCCCGCCTGAGTTAGATCCTAAGAAACCGATTACTCCCGGAATACTTGTAATTACGTGATTGGCTTCACCGTTTGAGAGATCAGCATTAACTAAAACGTATCCGGGAAAGAAGTTTCTCTCTCTGACACGCTTTTTACCGTTACGCATCTCATATACCTTCTCGGAGGGTATTAAGACTTCCGGAATAAAATCCCCAATATCCTGTCTGGTAATCTCGTTATCCAAATAGGTTTTAGTTTTTTTCTCCTGTCCCGCTACTACTCTGAGTACGTACCATTTATGTTCAGCCATTCTGTAATGTCAATTCAATTAGAATAAATCATAAAACCATGTCATGATGTTTTCGAATCCAAGATCAACCACACCTATAAATAGGGCAAAGATCATAGAAGCTACCAACACCAATACTGCACTGTTTTGAAGAAAAGAGAACTTAGGCCATGTGACCTTATTCTTCATTTCATCATATGACTCCAGGACAAAGTTTTTTAGATTCATAGTGTACTTAACTTACTGGCACGGGCAGAGAGATTCGAACTCCCATCAACGGTTTTGGAGACCGCTATTCTGCCGTTGAACTATGCCCGTGTAAATGAACGTCCCGCTAATGGGAACGCAAAATTAGGTATTGATTACTAAAGAAACAAATGCGATCCCAAAATAATTTGAGATCGCATTGTATAAATAGTCAATCAGTGATTGATGATTAGTCAAGAATTTCAGTAACCTGACCAGCTCCTACTGTTCTACCACCCTCACGGATCGCAAAACGAAGACCTTTCTCAAGAGCAACTGCGTTAAGCAATGTCACCTCAATAGTCACGTTATCACCCGGCATTACCATCTCAACATTCTCAGGAAGTTTGATCTCGCCTGTTACATCTGTAGTTCTAAGGTAGAACTGTGGACGGTATCTGTTGAAGAATGGTGTGTGACGTCCACCTTCTTCTTTTGAAAGAACGTAAACTTCAGCGTTGAAGTGAGAGTGAGGTTTCACAGATCCTGGCTTACAGATAATCATACCACGCTTGATTTGTGATTTTTCAATACCTCTTAGCAATAGACCTACGTTATCACCTGCTTCACCTCTGTCAAGAATCTTACGGAACATCTCAACACCGGTAACTGTAGACTTAAGGCCTTCAGCACCCATACCGATAATGTCAACACCTTCTCCAGAGTTGATCACACCTCTTTCGATTCTACCGGTAGCAACAGTACCACGACCGGTGATCGAGAATACGTCTTCTACAGGCATCAAGAAGTCTTTATCAATTGCTCTTTCAGGAAGAGGAATATAAGAATCGACAGCATCCATCAATTCCATAACAGTGTTAACCCATTTTTCTTCACCGTTCAATGCACCAAGTGCAGAACCAGCGATTACCGGGATATTGTCACCGTCGAATTCATAGAAAGAAAGTAGTTCTCTGATTTCCATTTCCACAAGCTCAAGAAGCTCAGGATCGTCCACCATATCCACTTTGTTCATAAATACTACTAGCTGAGGTACACCTACCTGGCGAGCCAAAAGGATATGCTCTCTAGTCTGAGGCATAGGTCCGTCAGTAGCAGCAACTACTAGGATGGCGCCGTCCATTTGGGCAGCACCTGTTACCATGTTCTTAACGTAATCAGCGTGACCTGGACAATCCACGTGAGCGTAGTGTCTGTTTTCAGTTTGATATTCTACGTGAGAGGTGTTAATGGTGATACCTCTTTCTTTTTCTTCCGGTGCATTATCGATAGAAGAAAAGTCTCTTAATTCAGATAGACCCTTACTAGCCAGTACGGTAGTGATGGCAGCAGTCAAAGTGGTCTTTCCATGATCTACGTGACCAATCGTACCGATATTAACGTGCGGCTTGGAACGGTCGAATTGTGCTTTTGCCATGCGTGAAAATCCTCAGTTTAAGTTTAAAGATATATTAATTTTTTTTTCTTATTAAGCCGAAATGAGCCAACGAGGGGATTTGAACCCCTGACCCCTTCCTTACCAAGGAAGTACTCTACCCCTGAGCTACGTCGGCTTAGACTCTTATGCTCCCCCTAAGGAAATCCTTAGGGGAAACAAAGAGCGGGAGACGAGGCTCGAACCCGCGACCTGCAGCTTGGAAGGCTGCCGCTCTACCAACTGAGCTACTCCCGCTTGTAATCTTTCGAGATGAAATCATCTCTGGCCGCTCTACCTCTAAGTATTATACCTTAGGCAATACCCCGGAGAGCTACTTCCATTTCAATCCGGTCTTATCCGGATTTTTTTCGCCCAGCAAAACTAGAAAAAAAATTTTGCATTACGGCAATGGTGTGGGGGAAACAGGATTCGAACCTGTGAAGACATAAGTCAACGGATTTACAGTCCGTCCCAGTTGGCCGCTTTGGTATTCCCCCAACTAGCGCTACGTTTCCTGCCTTTTTCTCGGGCTTTTCTATCGTAACGGATGGCAAAATTATAGGCTTTTATTAAACATTCAAAACACGGATTTCAAATTTGATGAGATTTTGTGCTTTTTATTTCCAAACAATTATAAATCAATACATTAATTTTCATCTTTCATTACTTCTAAAAAATATTCGTAGTACATAGTCAGTTCAGCGTCCGTTTCAAGAGCCGCTACCTCTCTCGTCTTCTTCAAAACCTCTTCATCATCCGAGAATCCCAGCAATGCCTGAAAAGCCCCCAAGCGGATATAGCTTCGGGCATCTTTTCTCATCTTTCCCAATAAGAAATCAACAGCATCGGCTTTGCCTTCTTCAGGGAAGCTACTGAAATACTCACTGAAATATCCCAAATAATAATATAATCCCTGCCCCGAAATAGCTTTCGCCTGATCCATAAACCAAGCCCCTTTGCCTGTAACAGAATTAGTAAGGTAGTAATCGGCCACAGGAATCACCATTCGGAAGTTTCCTTCACCCGCAAAGCCTTCTATCACCGCAGGGTCAATCTTTTCCGGCTCTATGCTGACCAGCCCCATTAATGCTGATCCTGCTACCAAATAGGACGAGTCCGAAGCCAGTTTCAAAAAAGTGGCATAATACTCATCAGGTCCAAAAGCAGTTAACACATCAAGTGCTCCGGCTCTTACCGAGTTTCTTTCGTCATTCTCAGCCATGTGCGCAATCTTCCGCGCTAACTCCGGACTATCTTCCAGCCAGTCAGAATGTCCCTGTAAAATGGTCAGTGCAGATTCCCTAACTGACCAAAACTCATCATCCAATGCCTCGGGTATAATGGATTCCAATTCTGTCATGGCCTCCCATGCAGCCAAACTATCCAACGCCTCATACCTCGCTATACCAAATCCGGAAGTCTTGAATTGTTTACGCATTTGACCGGCGTCCATTTCCACATACTTTTGGGCAAGCATATTTTTCTCCTCGTCCAGGAATATCAATTCCACAGGATTTTCATTCCCCAAATCAATCTTTTGAAAAGCCTTGGTAATCATAAAGCGCTTACTTATCCGTTCATTCCCCTCATACCAACTCACATCAAGAGGAAGCCGGTACAGCGGAGTAGTGGCCAAATCCTGTTGTTGGGTAACGGATATTTGTACATTTTTTGGATCCGAATAGTCCACCTCAAATTGAAGTTCCGGATGCCCCTTATCCAGAAACCATTGGTTAAAAAACCAATTCAAATCTTCCCCACTTACCTTCTCGAATGCTATCCGGAGATCATTTACTTCCACATTATCAAAAGAATGCCGCTCGAGATAATGACGTACGCCTGCAAAAAAAGCTTCTGCCCCCAAGTACTCCCGCAACATATGAAGGATCACTCCTCCTTTGGAGTAACTATGTGAATCAAACATATCCTCCGCTTCTGCATAATCGTAGCGAATCAGGTCGACCTGCTTTGTTTCTGCTTCCGCAAAGTAATTCTCCATTTCTACGATTAGCTTCAATTTCGCCTCATCTCTGCCATACTTGTATTCGTTCCACAGGAACTCACTATAATTGGCAAACCCTTCATTCAAAGTAAGGTTTGCCCAAGACTCGGTAGTCACATAGTCTCCAAACCACTGGTGAAAAAGCTCATGGGCAATGATGTAATCCCATTCGGAATCAATCGCTTCCCGCTCTGTAAGTCGCAGTTCTTCCATGAAAATAGAGGCGGTCGTGTTTTCCATCGCCCCAGACACAAAGTCTCTGACGACTATTTGGTCATATTTGGGCCAAGGGTATCTCACTCCCAGTAATTCTGAAAAGAACCCTATCATCTCGGGGGTATTCTTAAATACTTTACCGGCTCCCTTTTCATAGCCTTTTTCTACATAATACCCCAAAGGCACATTTTCCCATTCAGCCTCGACTTTACCGAAATCCCCTACGACAAATGCAGCCAAATAGGCTGAATGGGGAAGCTTCATCTCCCAATAATCCTTTCTCATCCCATCACCTAAACTCTCCTGTTTGACCAATTCCCCATTTCCTACGGTTATGAGTGTGTCGGACACGGTCAGTTTGATGAGCTGGGTAAATTTATTATTGGGTGAATCAATCGTCGGAAACCACTTGGAATTATGGGCAGTCTCCCCCTGAGTCCAGATCATCCTCGGCTTGTCAGGCACGGTATCCAGCGGGTCAATAAAATACAGTCCCTTGGTATCAATAATTGCCTCACTTCCGGCTCCTGCATTGCGCTCCGGAAATGCGGTGTAGTCCAGGACTATTTGGAACGTGTCGGTCTTTGTCAACTCTCCCGGTAGATGAATATGGATTTTCTCTTCATCGTAATCATATCTGACGGATTCCTGTTTCCCGTTTTGGATGAAAAATATCTCGTCAAATTCAAAATCCTGAGCATCAAGCACCAATTCTCCAGTTGGATAGAAAAATGGTCTGATAGTTAATTCGGCCTTTCCTAATACAGCTTGCCGCTGATAGTCAAAAGACAGGTCCAAGTCGGTGTGTAAAATATCAAAGTCTATCTTCGCCGAGGGTTTATACGATTCAGCAACTTTTTCTTTTTGAGAAATCAGTGCTTTTACAGCGGCAGTATCTATTGTTCTAATTTCGTCTAGTTCTTCCGTAGAGTTTTCAATTAGAAGTTCTGATTCTGATAGCTCCTGATCCGGGACATGCACTGACTTGCACGAAACTGCAAAAACAAGAAAAAAAATAATCGGACTTATATAAGAATACCACCTGATAACTGGGTTTTGTACTGGCAATTGATTCATATTTAAAACGAATGAAAAAGAGTTGGTTTTATTGGAAATTGTATATTGGACTTCAAATTAACAGGAATGTTTACAGTTACTACGCAAAACAAAAGCTATTCGGTAGAAATAGCAGAAGAAGCTGTCCATGTAAATGGGAAAACGATCAACTGGGATCTTCAGTGGATTTCTGATCGAAAAATTCACATCATTTATGATAGCAAGTCTATAGAGGCAGAACTGCTCTCCATAGACAGGCAGACAAAAACCCTAAACATCAAGCTTGGCAATAAAATTTCAAGTCTTCAGCTGAAAGACAGATTTGACATTCTGCTGGAGCAAATGGGCATGAACAATATGGCCTCCCAGGCTTTGAAAGAAATAAAAGCCCCAATGCCGGGTCTCATATTAGAGCTGAAAGTAAAAGTCGGGGATGAGGTCAAAAAAGGAGAAGTAGTGCTGATCCTGGAAGCTATGAAAATGGAGAATATCCTCAAATCTCCGGGAGACGGCATTGTCAAAGCCGTGAAGGTTTCTCTCAACCAAAGCGTGGAAAAAAATCAAGTCTTGATCCAATTTTAACTTTTAACCCTAGCATAATGAATTGAAGAAATTATATTTGTCGGATTATTTTGCGCTAATCGGGCTTTGTCCGATTCTTTTTCATTCAATTTTGATTTGCTATTTGGCATCAATCGAAAAAGCAATGCCTCTAATAATCGTGTTCAAGCGATAATCAATCTCTGAAAAACTAGACCAAATACATGAAATCGAGCATGTCGAAAACAACACATAGAGAGATTATTATCCAACATGCAAGATTCCATAGCCTGCCCCGATTACTCGGGGTGACCATAAAAAACCAACTATAGATATGAAATACAAGAGAATACTGCTCAAACTAAGTGGAGAAGCACTGATGGGTGATAAGAATTATGGCATTGATCCTGCAAGACTTCAGCAATACACTCAAGAGATAAAAAAAGTACAGGAGATGGGTGTGGAAATTGCAATCGTAATCGGTGGTGGCAATATTTTCAGAGGAGTGCAGGCAGAGCAATCAGGGATAGACAGAGTGCAGGGAGACTACATGGGCATGCTCGCTACACTGATCAATGCGATGGCGCTGCAAAGTGCACTTGAGCAGGGTGGGATGTACACACGCTTGATGTCCGGTATCAAGATTGAGAGCGTATGTGAGCCGTTTATCCGTAGACGAGCGATCCGCCACTTGGAGAAAGGACGTATCGTGATCTTCGGAGCAGGTATTGGAAATCCCTATTTCACCACAGATTCTACGGCAAGTTTGAGAGCGATTGAGGTAGAGGCTGATATCGTATTGAAAGGGACAAGAGTGGACGGAGTATATACTGCCGATCCGGAAAAAGATTCAACAGCCACAAAATATAAAACCATTTCATTTCAGGAAGTGTATGAAAAGAACCTAAACGTCATGGACATGACAGCCTTCACCCTTTGCCAAGAAAACAACCTGCCAATCATCGTATTTGACATGAACGTGGCAGAAAACCTTCGCAAGTTGGTGCAGGGTGAAGAAATCGGTACTTTGATCACTTCTCTTTAAGCTCAAATAATTATGGAAGAAATCGAATTATACTTAGACGAAGCAAAAGAATTGATGCAGAAGGCAGTGGATCACACGGCAGCTGAGCTTTTGAAAATCCGTGCAGGCAAGGCTATGCCCAATCTGCTGGATGGGATTATGGTGCAGTATTACGGAGCCAATACTCCATTGAACCAAGTATCTTCTGTAAACACACCGGATGCCCGCACGCTGTCCATCAAGCCATTTGAGCGTACGATGATTTCTGAAATCGAGAAAGCCATAATCAATTCCGACCTCGGACTTGCTCCCCAAAACAACGGAGAAGTAATCATCCTTACCATTCCTGCACTTACGGAAGAGAGGCGTATCTCTCTGGTAAAGCAAGCTAAGCATGAATGCGAAGGAGGAAAAATATCCCTAAGAACAGTACGCAAAGACATCAATGACGAGCTTAAGAAGCTTCAAAAAGATGGCGCGTCTGAAGATGAAATAAAAAGAGCAGAAGATGTCGTTCAAAAACTAACCGATCAATTTTCTACTAAAATAGATGAGCTTCTGGCAAAAAAAGAAGTGGACATCATGAAGGTTTAAAAAAAAATCGGGAATCCCCTCACCGATGCCAGTAACCATAAATTCTTTGCTTTACTGGCCTAAAGACAGGAGATCGAAGTGCCCCTGAATGTCCCGATGGCTATCGGGATTACCAAATCTTATGTCGCTTTTGTTTCTTTACTGGCAGAAAAGCAGACATACTGATAAAATTAAAACCCGGTATCACGCCGGGTTTTTTCGTGTTATCCAGCTTCTCCAGAAGCTGGATTAATCTGCACTTTCATATGTTTATAATTTTTCTGTCACTTCATTTTTATATTTTTAGGTAAGGGTAAGAAAACGCTAAGAAGTTAAATTTTCATATTCATGCTCG
>NZ_JAVDWS010000029.1:0-50696 GCF_031457395.1 Algoriphagus sp. 4150 | reverse complement strand
GGTCAGATAGCCTGTCCCGAACTTGATTCGGGAGAATCTCGCACGGCGAATAATCATCCCTCTCCCGAAGCAAGTTCGGGACAAGTTGTGTGTCGTCTTCGACATGCTCGATTTCATCTGTTTAAAATTGTTTTTTTATTATCTATAATCCACTTTTCTGCCAGTAAAAAACCATATCAACGGAAAACTGGGTAAAACTCTAGCGTAGGCTACTTCGGTCTTCCGTCATCGGTCTTCTAACCCGATAAGCAAAGAAAACATGGTTTCTGCCATCATTAAGTATAATCATATTGTTTTATAGTTGTTCCGGTTTTGCGATAAATCCCGCTTTTAAGACAGTTTTGAACACTTCGTCTGCAGTGATGTCGTCAGACTCTACAGATAGAATTCTATCTTCGCTCTGCAAATCCACTGACCAAGAATTGATCTTCGATTCGGCATTTAAAATAGGAGTGACTTTTGCGAGGCAATTGCCACAGTTGATGTTTGTTTTGAATTTTTGAGTTTTCATTTGTATTGAATTTAAAAGGATTAAAAGATTAAGGGTTTAGAAAAAGGTTAAGGGCTAAATTGGGAGGTGGATCTTATTTCTTGCTTCTTGATACTAACTACTTACTACCAGCTACTCTCTATAAAATCCCCCTTGCCCCCTTTGCATGGATTTATATTTCCAAACCAAGTCATCAATCCAAGGGGGAGTTCGCAGGTTTTGTCACTAGACTCTCGTCTATTGACTCGTGGATTTTGTTTCTTGTTTTTAACTCTTAATGTTAATGATTCCAGTAAAGTAAGAGATTGCTTCTTCGCTCGTACCTCGCTTATCGCAATGACGTACCTTGACATTCCCATCTTGGCTCTTGATTCTATAATCTTGCTACTTGCTACTTGCTACTTACTACTAGCTACTAGCTACTAAATACGTTTACTCTTTAACCTAAGGCTATTCAATACCACCGATACAGAACTAAACGCCATAGCCGCACCGGCGATCATAGGATCGAGCAAGAATCCATTGAAAGGATATAAAACCCCGGCGGCAATAGGGATGCCGATCACATTGTAAATAAATGCCCAGAAGAGATTCTCCTTAATTCCTCGAACGGTCTGCCCAGACAGATTTAATGCCTTGGGAATGACTTCAAGATCGGAGGATATGATGGTCATTTTTGCCACATCCATCGCAATGTCCGAACCATGTCCCATGGCGATGCTGATATCTGCCTGTGCCAATGCCTCTGAATCATTGATGCCATCACCGACCATTGCCACAATTTTACCTTTGGCTTGGAGCTCTTTGACAAACTCAGATTTATCTGAAGGCATCACTTCAGCTTTGAAGTCAGTCAAACCCACTTGCTTAGCAACGGAAGCGGCAGTCTGTTGATTGTCGCCGGTGAGCATATACACGTCAATGCCCTTTTCTTTTAGCTTTTGGATGGCTGATTTGGAGCTGCCTTTGATTTCATCGGAAATGGCAATTACCGAGAGTACTGATTCCTCATTGGCAAAGAATACTACGGTTCTGGCTTCATTACTCCAAGTTTTTGCCAGTTCATTTAATTCCGGGCTAATCGAAATACCATTCAGTTGGACCAATTTGCTATTCCCCACAAAGAACTTTTGACCGGAGGAATTTTTGGCTTCTACTCCCTGTCCCGTCAAGCTTTGAAAATCTGAAATCGATTCAATACTGAAGCCTTCTTCTCTTAGCTTTTTGCCTACTGCATCTGCCAGAGGATGCTCGGATTTAGATTCTATAGCAAGTAGAATAGGGGCAAAAGCATTTTTCAGCTCTTCGCTTTCCCAAGCAATATCCGAAACGGTAGGTTTTCCGGCGGTAATGGTTCCTGTTTTATCCAGAATAAGTGCATTGACTTTGTGGGCTATTTCCAGACTTTCGGCGTCTTTTATAAGAATATTATGCTCGGCACCTTTACCGATCCCTACCATAATAGCAGTAGGCGTGGCCAAGCCCAATGCGCAGGGACAGGCAATCACCAGCACAGCGACAGCATTCAAAATAGCATGGGAAAGTGCGTCCTCTCCTCCGATAAGCATCCAAACGATAAAGGTCAGAATTGAAATACCTATGACTACAGGGACAAAGATCGAGGCAATTTTATCCACTAATTTCTGAACTGGAGCCTTGCTGCCCTGAGCTTCCTGTACCCGCTTGATGATCTGGGATAGGAGGGTTTCGCTTCCGACTTTTTCGGCTGTGAAGTGAAAGCTGCCCTTTTGATTGATGGTTCCTGCGAAAACTTTATCACCTTCCGATTTCTCCACCGCAATGGGTTCGCCGCTGATCATGCTTTCATCCACAAAGGAATTACCCGATATCACTTTACCGTCCACGGGTATTTTTTCCCCGGGGCGAACGACGATTTCATTCCCTTTCTGAACGGCAGAGATGGAGATTTCTTTTTCCTCCCCATTGACAATAGCTTTCAGGGTTTTTGGCTGTAGCCCCATCAAATTCTTGAGCGCAGAGGAAGTTCTCGACTTTGCTTTTTCCTCCAGCAATTTCCCGAAAAGAATGAAGGTGATGATCACAGTGGCCGCTTCATAATAGACATGCGGCATAAAATTCCGGCTGATCCAGAATTCCGGAAACAGCGTGTTGAATAAACTAAAGGTAAAAGCTATCCCTGTACTGAGTGCAACCAGCGTGTCCATATTGACACTTTTATGAGTGGCTTGTTTCCAGGCGCTGATAAAAAAACGTCTTCCAAAAACTGTCATCACAGGAATAGCCAACACAAGCGAAATCCATGTGCCAGCTTGCCAGTGCATATAAAACATCCCGATGATGAAAATAGGGAGGGTTAGAATCGCTGCACCAATCGTATGCTTCTTTAACTTTTGGTAATGCTCGGCTTGGTTTGAAGAGACGGTTTCATCCACATTTTCTGTCTCTGTAATTAGCCCATACCCTATTGCTGAAAGCGCTTCGTTCAATCCTTCAGGATTTATTTCATCTGAGTATTCTACCAAAACGGTACTGGAAGCGAAATTTACTTGTGCGGATTTCACCCCATCTGTATGTGCCAGAATTGTTTCCACACTGGATGCGCAAGCAGCGCAAGTCATGCCGGTGACGGGAAACGTCTCTTTGTGCAGTGTCTGAGTGGATTCTTCCATGGGTTGTTTGTCTTTAGTTGACATTACAAACTTAGGAAGACGTAAGGAGGGAAGTGTTATGGAATTCTGGGGAAAAGTTATGAGATTTTGTGTTATAACCACAGAGGGCACAAAGGGTAACACAGAGGGCACAAGTTAATTATCTCTTTGAAGGTTTATCTGTGAGCTCTATGATCTATGTGGTTTGAATAGCCTTACCACAGAGATTCACCAAGAAGCACAAAGGTTAGAGTTTGCTTTCCCTTGACCATTTAAATTGAAAATTGGAAATTGATCATCTTTTTAAACCACATAGCCACATAGAGAAGCATAGAAATGATCTGACTAGAAGTGAGATTAATTTTTCATCCTGCATAAGCTCATTCACGGAAAGACGGTTGTTGAAGGTCATTCATGATGACCCGCCTACCGGAGGGCAGGCACGAACGGCGGCCAGAAGGATGATCAGGTCTGAAAGACAGTGGGTCTGTGGCCTTAGCACTTTATGTACTTTGTTTCTTTTGTGGTGAAAATGATAAGTAGGAAGCCATAAAGCGACCAGTCTACCTAATAGAGCAAGTCTGTATTTCTGGCAAAAACTATGAGTTCTATGAATCTATGTGGTTGATAAAAGTAAAAGCATCATGTTTTTTACCGCAGTGATCACAGAGGTTTACACAGAGGGCACAGAAAGAAAATGTTGATGTTGACCTGCTTCTCCAGAAGCTGGACTTTGAAATTGGATGAAATCGAGCATGTTGAAAACGACACACACTGGGTTGATTATAATGCATGCGAGATTCCATGTGACCATTCAAAAACAAATTATAGACACATGAAAAAAAGGCTTAGCAATTTAAATCGCTAAGCCTTTATAAGTATACTGTTGCCGACAAGGGAGTGTCGCCTGTCGACTAGAATTACCTCAAGGAATTAATCCATTTGGCGATTTTCATCGCATCTTCTTTGGATACTTGAGCCATTGGAGGCATTTCGGTAGGATAGTCAGGCCAGTTCTGCGGCTCAGGATTGTAGATTAACTCGACAATTCTCTCATCCGAATATCGCCTTTTCGCAACTTCTGCATAGCCTGGGCCGATCAGCTTCTTGTCTTTTTGGTGGCAAGCTGTACAGGTGTTTTTAGCCAGGATGGACTTGATTTCCGCATCAGTAGGAACTGCGGATGCTACGGCTTTCGCAGCAGCCGGCTTAGGTGTAGCAGGCTTTGCAGCCACTTCTTTCACCGGCTCAGGAGCCGGAGTTTTGATCACCATTTTGCTGCCTGAAGGAATACTGTTCAAGGTATAATAAGCATCTGGATGAACCAAAGAGAAACTTCCGTCTACTGCTCGCACGCCTTCAAGGCTGATCTTGTGAACGAAGTGAGGTCTTAAGCCTTCTACTGCTATTCTGGCTGACATACCGTCTTCTGCCACTTCCACTCCCAATACTTTGAGTGTTTTGCTGTCCACTGGAGGGCTGCCATACACCGGGTAAAACTTGTAGGTGAAGCTTTCCACTGCATATGACGTCAAATCCTCAGCTGAAGCTTTGTCCACAGGCTTGGTGAATTCAATCAAGAACCCATCAGACTGAGCTTTGACAGTTCTCATCTCGAATGGTACGTTATGATTCCAAACCAATCGCTGCAAACCTTCATTTGCTTCACCGGCAGAACCCCAACCACGGTTGGTCTCACCGATAAACAAAGATTTGTCAGGTGCCCAAGCCATTCTCAAAATACCGGATTGGAATCCGGATCTGAAATCTATGGAAGCTCCCTGCATCTGTCCGTTCACTTCTTCGAGAATTACACGCATGATTTTACTTTGTCCCTGATCACCCACCAATACTTGACCTGCAAAAGGACCGAAATGACCTTCCGGAATCAGAACAGGTTCGGCATTTGAAATACCCTGGATTCCGTGAGGCAACCAAACGGCAGGCAATTTCAAATCGGGAAGTTTTTCCTTTGCCTGGGCATTGGTAATATATGGAGCATCGATTACATTCTCGGGCTTAATAAATCCACCGGTTCCATTGGGGATTTTTTGAGGATCGACCACTTTGTCAAATTCCTCAGCCGTCAATTTCAAAGGTGAATCAGGAAGTCCCGTCCAAGCCAGACCCGCAGGGTGGCCTGTGAAATCTCCTTTGTCGATGAACCATAATCCACCTGAGCCCATGTAATCACCCTGGTTTTCGGTATAGACCAATTGATCGCCCAGCATACCCAATCCGGCAGGAGATCTCATCCCTGTGGCATAAGGCTCCATGCTACCATCCCGGTTGATCTTCATGATCCAGCCTCTCATTGGCACTCGACTTTCGCCTCTCCACCATTCCTGATCACCGAAAGCAACGTTTGCTGATACGAAGAAAGAACCGTCAGGACCGATTTTAGGACCGAAACTATATTCATGATAATGAGCCGAAAGTGGCCATGCATATACTGTCTCGTACAAATCGGCTATCCCATCCTGATCTGTATCTACCAGTTTGGTCAATTCACCTCTTTGTGCCAGATAGAATGCTCCATCTTCATACACCAAGCCCAAAATCTCATGGAGTCCTGAAGCAAATTTTCTGAAAAAAGGCCTAGGACTGGTCGGGTTTTCTACGATAAATACGTCACCTCTACGTGTAGCTACGCCTAGGTTGCCATTTGGCAGTACAGTCAAGCCACCAACTTCCAAAAGTGTTCCTTCAGGGGCGGTTACCCGCATGATTTTGAAGAAATCTTCTTCTTTTGGGGATTCCTGTGCATCTACCTGCCCGGGCATCAGCTGTATTATAGCAGCTAGTCCAAAGGCAATTTTTGTGAATTTGTTTTTTAGTATTGTTTTCATTGCGCTGTCCTTGGATTAAAAGAGAAGATTGTAAACGATGTTTCCCTTTGCAGGCAAGAAAATTCCGGCATTGCCATCAGTGGTATGTGATACAGGAGCGCCATAAGTTGCTTCATCGTATTGCAGATAAACACCCGTTTCAGGCAATAAATAATAGCCTTTGTTGATTTTTTGGATCTCAGTACCGGCAGCTACTTTGTAAAAACCATTGCCAATACCGGAAACAGATCTGCTGATTCCTTTGCCGGAATCTAAAACTTTGATTTCATCTTTCACAGATTCCCCGGATAGGAGGTAAGAGAAGACAATGTCTTGAGAACCGTCTATTAGTTGATATCCTTTGGTTCTGAACTCTTCTGACGCACTATAGTCGCTGCCTACAGCATTTATTGCCGGAGCAGTCAAATTAATTACCGCACCACGAGGTACGGAGACACCATTTCCACGGCTATTCCACATAGGGGTAGCGTTAAGAAATTCGCCTCTCCATACTTGGATCAACGTACCTGTTTCCATATCGTAGGCATAGTTTACCCGCTCTTTGCCGGCAACTGAAACTACATGGCTCAGTCTTTTGAAATTTGGGATATCCCGGAAGCTGCGCAAAACAGGGGTAGCATCTGCATCTACGTAAATAGGATCCGTATCCTGATAGGCACCGGCTTCGGAAACCAAAAGATCCGTATTTCTAAGTCCCGGTCCGGAGATAGAAAGGTTGAAGCCATCCACAGACCAATTTCTGTTTTTGGACGCGATGATCTGCACAGGGTTGTCTCCAGCTTTTAATTGTTTTGTCACACGCACTCCTCTGTCAGATAGTCCAGATACAGATTCGTTGCCTAGTGCAAATCCGGAAAGTCCACCCGGAACCTGTAGTGTAATCAGATATTCACCCGCTTCGGCCACATTGAGGTTTGCAGTGTATTTTGTCAAATTAACATCGGATACGGATGACGGAACTTCTTTGAATGAAGCGACATTTCCTTTTGCTACTGCCGTTTTTCCTTCCAGTTCTTCCAGACTGTTGAAAGATCCTTGGTAAGTTTCATAGCCCACATTGGATATGGAAGGTGTTTTTGCATTGAAAGGAGTGATCTCGATATTTCTGAATGCCACAGCTCCATGATCTCCCTGGATTCTAAGCGGGCCTTCCGCGACATCTTCTCCTGTCATAGAACCACGGGTAGGACCGTAGACCTCCAGATTTTCATGAATGGTCACATCGTTCAGTTTTACGGAAAGAAAGCGTGCGTTCTCTATTTTGTTGCCTGAAGCATCAAATTTTGCAGCTTGGAAGGAGACTTCCAGTTTCTGCCAGATACCGGGTGCTTTGGAGACATTTTGACGTGGAGCGTATCCTTGATAGCCTTTTTGACCTTCAGGCTTGCTCTCATCCCAGCGCTGATAGATTCCTCCATTGTCACCGGGTTTGGTACTGGTGGAAGTCCAACTATCCAGGATTTGGATTTCATAGTTTCCCTGAAGGTAAACGCCGGAATTAGAACCGGGGGCTACCATGAATTCCAGAGAAAGATCCACATCTCCGAATTTATCTGTGGATATGATATCGGTTCCAGGGGTCTTTTTGCCTGGAATATTGGCTAGAATGCCATTACCGCTTTGGGATTGTAGGCTGCCTGGGATAGCCGGGTCAGCCCAGACTTTCCCTACTTCTGTCCAGCTTCCTTTATTATTGCTAAAGGAATCCAGCGTGAGTTTGGATACAGTTTGGCCCTGTGCAGTCATCAATGGGGTGGCAACAGCCAAGGCTATTCCCAACCCAAGTAATCTGGGGTTCAAAAACATAAGTTAATAGATAGTTTTGTTTTACTTAATAATGAGATACTTATCGCTTCATTTTAATGGAATGAGGCATATATAAGTTGGAAAAGGAGTTGATACCCAATTTTAGTAATCCGAAAGATACATGATGAATCATTCTTTATTGGAAATTTTTTAATGAAATGTGACCAAAAAAACGAAACATAAGGACGGTAGATACCAAGCTACTAGCACTTTAATTAGTTGAAAAAATAGAAATCCCCAGGTGATTGGTTTGAACAATCACCTGGGGGGAATTCTTAATTGGCGTATCCTGGATTCTGGGTCAAAGAGGGGTTTCTCTGTAACTCCTGCTCAGGTAGAGGAAACAGCATATTTGCTTCCTTAATAGGGCCATTGAAGTAATTAACTGAACCTACAGCATCGATGAAATTGATTTCACCGCTACCATTGTCGGTCGGTGCAGGCATTTTTCTGGTTCTCATCACATCAAACCAAATAGGAAATTCAAAAACAAGTTCTCTAACCCGTTCTTTCCATACTTCCTCTACAAACTCATCAACCGATAAGCCTGAAAGTTGGCTTCTGATTGCAGATGCATCAGTTTTCCATAGTGCCCTCGCTCTTATTTGAGTTAGGTAATCTACGGCCTCAGTAGTAACACCTTCTGATTTGGCAATCGCTTCTGCGGCGATCAATAAAACATCAGCATAAGAATATATTACTTTGTCTTTGCTTGAAAGTGCAGAAGTATTGGCGGCTTCCTCATCTACCCACATGTAAGGAGATGTGGCAAACTCGATCACTTGCCCGTCTTTAGTAATAGAAGAGTGGAAATACTGCTTTTCCTGAACTCTTAGGTCATTTGCCTTATCGTATGAATTTAACAAAGGCGGGGTTGGTCCATAAGCATTGTTGGTAATAGCAAATGCTAGTTGCGGAGCCAAAGTCACCGGATAGCTTATAGCCGGATATCCGTTATTAGCAATAGTCTCATCAAATTCGAAATAGTAAATATACTCTTGTGGAATACTTACACTAGATTTCAATTTGTTGTAGGCAGAACCTTCTGAAGCCAATTCGCCCCCGGCAGTCATAGTATGTTGTTCCAAGGAATGAACCCCGGAATTAATGATTGCTTTGGCAACTTCAGCAGAGTTGGCATAATTGTTTTCTCCAATAGCTGCTCCACTCATAGTCAGATAAACTTCTGCAAGAACCGTTTGCGCTACCGTTTTGGAAATCCTACCGGAATTATCCGACATAGCAACATTTGCCAATCCCGAACCTCCTATGGCCGCATTAAGATCATCTACGATCAACTCATAAATCTGTGCTGCAGGAGTTCGTTCTAGAAATAAATTTTCGAGGCTTTCGTATGGTTCTGTGATCAAAGGCACATCCCCAAACATTCTTACCAGATAATAGTAATTCATGGCGCGGAAAAACTTCGCTTCTGCCATATATCTTTCGGCATCTGCTTCGGGTAAACCCGGCGTCGTCGGAATATATTTAATGGCATTGTTTGATCTCGAAATACCTGCGTAAATATCCGACCACATTGAATTAAAATAGTCCGAAAGGTTCAAACCGTCAAAAGTCATGGTCTGGCCTCTTTGTACATGGAATTCCTGGCCTTTGTAATCATTATCTACAAAACCGGATAGGTAAGGGCCAAACATTGCCCTTGCGCCGGAATATACTCCCGTCTGATACATTTGCATGGCACCTCGTCTATACAATGCATTCACAGCATCTCTAGCGTGCTCAGGCCTGCTGAAATATTGATTTGTAGCTACTTCATCTCTTGGCTTTTCTTCTAAGAAGCTGTCGCAAGATGTGGCTGATAGCAATATTCCTAAATATAAAATATATGTCTTTTTCATGTGTTTATAATTAAGGATTAAAATTGAAGGCTAACACCGACCGTGTACGTTCTTGGTCTAGGATACTGGAAGAAGAATATATTCTGTCCCCACTGATTGCCTTCCCAAGACGAAGCTTCAGGATCATATCCCTTAAAGTCCTTAGAACTAATTAGAAATGCATTCTGGACATTTGCATAAACTCTTAGTTTGCTAAGTCCGGAATTTCTGGCCATAATTTCGTTGAAGGTATAACCAAGAGAAATCAAGTTTCCTCTGATATAAGATCCATCAGCTACCCAATGACTATCCACTTCACTGTTTTGACCTGAATAAGGACCGTTTCTGATCTGCTGAACCATCGTATTTTGGTTGTCTTCTGTCCAGGCGTCATACAAGACATCTTTCAAGCCGCTGGCAAAACCGGTTCTATCCTGAGTGGAGTGGAAGGACTGCTGAAGGATATCAACTCCTGCCACAAACTGCACATCCACAGTCAAATCAAAATTCTTATAGTAGAAGTTGTTTATAAAACTTCCAGTCCATTCAGGCAAACCATTTCCTATGATTTTTCTTTCAGCGCTTCTTTTCGCTTCGCCGGGAACTGCTCCTACTTCTGCAGCTTCTGCAGCCTCATGGGTGCCCCAAGTACCCAATCTTTCAAATCCCCAGAAGGAGCTTAATGGCTCTCCAACTCTTAGGATAGTTTGGCTACCTGATACCCAGTTAGGACCCGGGAAGATGTCTTCGTCATTCTCACCAAGTTTCTCAATTTGGTTTTTATTGAACGAGAAATTCAAATTAGACTCCCAGCTAAAATCGTTGGTCGTGATAGGGAATGCTTTTACCAAAACTTCCACTCCTCTATTGGAAACGGATCCAATATTATCTCTTACGGCTGAAAATCCGGAGGAAGAAGGAACCGGTCTGTCCAAAAGAAGATCAGTAGTTAACTTGTAGTAATAATCAAAGCTGAATACCAATGCTCTGTCCAATAAAGACAAATCAAATCCAATGTCGAACTGTCTTGTTTTTTCCCATTCCAAGTCTGGATTAGGGAGTCTATTCACATAACTGATTGGAGCTCTTGTCCCGTTCAAAAGAGTGGTTTCTGATGAATAAGTGCCTAGAGATTGATAAGTAGGGATTTCTGTATTACCCGTAATACCAAAGCTTGATCTCACTTTCAATTCATTGATCGTATTGGATACTCCTTGCATAAAGGGCTCGTTGGAAAGAACATATCCTAAGCCTACAGAAGGGAATACACCATATTTATTGTTGTCTCCAAATCTGGATGAACCATCCACACGGCCGGTGAAGGTTACCAAATACTTACTTTTATAGCTATAATTACCTCTTACGAAGTAAGAATTCATACTCCATTCATCGTATCCTGAATTCGGTGTTCCCGGCTGACTGGCTGACTGGATTCTATTGAAAGTAAATGTATCATCAGAGAATCCTGTGGCTGAAACATTGAAGAATTCTTCTGTTCTCTTTTGCCAGCTCAAACCCGCCATTGCATTAATAGAATGGTCACCCAAATCTTTGGTATAAGTCAGGTAGTTTTCTTGCTGCCAGTACAAATTTCTGTTGTTTCCGAGGTAAGCATAACCATTGGGAGAGGAGATGTTAATCAAATCAGTAGGGCTATAGATTTGCTCATTGAAATCGTTCTTGTCAAAGCCTATCTGAGAACGAAAATCCAGTCCCGGAAGGATGTGGAATGTGGTATAAAAGTTACCGAATAGCTTTGTTCTCTTTCTCAAACGATCTTGGGTTTCCAAAACATGTACCGGATTTGGAATAGCTTCCAATCCATAAGCATCCGAAACCATACCCGAATTACTGTAGGTGCCGTCAGGGAATTTTACCGGAAAGATTGCCGGCATTTCTATCATAGATCTTCTTGGCATCTGATGTCCGCCGCTTTCTTCAAATACGTTTTCTGTGGTATTGTTTGCGAGCAAGTTGATTCCTACGGAAAGCCATTTTTTTGGCTGGGCATCATATGCAAATTTACCATTGATACGCTTTAGGTAGTTATTAAGCATAATCCCTTCCATGTCTGCATAATTCAAAAACGCTCCAAAAGAAGACTTTTCTGATTTAGACTGGAAAGACAATTGATGGTTATGGGAAATCGCTGTACGGGTGGCCTCATCCTGCCAATCTGTATCGTATAAAGGATTTCCATTGGCATCAAATAAATTTGGATCATTCCTGGTAAATGCAGGAATCGGAGAATTTGGTCTGTATTTGCTGTGGTTAGCATAGCCTCGCTCCAATACTTCCATAAACTCTTCTGCATTCAAAAGATCTAATTTCTTAGGCAGAACACCGACGCTTACAAACCCATCATACCCAACAATTGATCCAACAGCTTTGGCGCCTCTTCTAGTGCTGACCATCACTACGCCGTTGGCACCTCTAGCTCCATAAATAGCAGTGGAAGATGCATCTTTAAGCACTTCCATACTTTCGATATCATTTGGATTTAGGAATTCTATGTTTTCCATTACCACACCATCTACTACATACAGCGGCTGAGAGGAAGAATTGATCGTTCCAAGACCTCTGATAAGAACCCTTGGGCTTGATGAAGGAGATCCTGAGTTCAGAAATACATTCACACCTGCTACTTTACCTTTTAGCCCTTGAAGAGCATTGTTGATCGGCTGTTTCAGAAGTTCTTCGCCACCTACTACTCCGACCGAACCTGTCAGATCAGACTTCTTTACTGTACCATATCCCACTACTACTACTTCATCCAAATCTGTTTCATCGGAATTCATAGTCAGATTGAAAGTTTTCTGATTTCCCACAGGGATTTCCAAGGTTTGCATACCTATGAAACTCAAAACCAAAACTGATTCCTCAGATTGTACCGTCAGGCTAAATTTCCCATCCAGATCAGTGATTATCCCATTGGAAGTTCCTTTTTCGATCACAGATACTCCCGGAAGTGGGGTATTGCTTTCATCCACCACCACACCGGTGACAGTGATTGCTGCAGCTTCGTCGATGGTTACTGCAGTTTCCGGCACGTACACTGCTCTCTTGCGTACCATGATGTTCTGATTGATTTGCTTGAATTCCAGCTTGGTTTGTCTGGACATTTCTACCAAAGCATCAAAAACGTTGGTATTGACATCGATCTGAACTTTCGAAATGCCTTTGAGCTCCTTGTTGGTGTAAACAAAATTAAATCCCGAAGCAGCTTCCAATTGAGCGAAGGCCTCCTCAATCGTCGCATTCTGCAACTGCATGCTTAATTTCACCTCATCCATTCTTTTGTCCTGGATTTTACCATTGGCGGCAAAAAGGACAGTCATGGTAAGGAATTGTACTAAGATTATTTGGAGAAATCTCTTAGACAAGGTTATAATGTGTAACCGTTTGTCATTTTTCATAACTGTAAATTTGGTTTAACTGTTCTTTATGGTTTACTCTTTAAATTTCAGAATGCTTTGACAGCGCAACCTGAAACCTTAGACTGGATCTGTTGAGGCATCTTCAGTCGTTTTCACATAATTCATAAACTGTTTTTCTTGCATAGACATAAGAGGGGGTTATTGTTTGAAATTAATTTGAATGTTTTTACCGTTTATTTCGTAGCTAAACCGCGCGGTATAGCTTAGGCCTTCCAGTATATTGTGTAGTGTTTCGTCCTTGAACTTGCCCGAAAGCGTCAAATTTTGATCAGCGTAATTGTTGAGCGTGATTTTCACCCCAAACCAGTTCTCCAGAACCTTAATCGCTTCAGGAAGCGGGGTTTGATCGAAAATGATGGTTTTGTAGATCCAGGCAAGTAACTTTTCCTCGTCAAAAGATTCTTTTTCCCATGAGTTGCCATGAGCGAAAGTGCTCACTTGTTCGCCGGGGGTAAGTTGATCTGTAAAGTCCAATACTTCGGTTGATTTTACTTCCACCTTACCGGTTACCAGCGAAATGACTATTTTCTCTGACGGGTGAGCCCGGATATTGAAAGTGGTTCCAAGTGCTTTGGTGACTATGTCTTCCGTAATGACTACAAATGGCTTATGCGGATTATGGGCAACCTCAAAATAGGCTTCACCCTCCAGAAATACTTCTCGTGTGTCTCCGATAAAATCCCTTGCATACCGGATGCTGGTGCCTGCATTGAGCGTAACCTTCGATCCATCACTTAAGGTAAGAGAGGATTTTACACCCGGCTTTGTACTGTAAGTGAGCCAATCGACCTCTTTGGATTCTTCCCGACCGGGCAGTGAATAGTATAAGATGCCAAGCAATGCTGCTAGGAGAAACATTGCGGCGATCTTCAGTAGGGGGAAATTGAATTTGGCTTTTGGGGTGCTCTCAATATGTCGTCTGATGGTGGCCTGGGAACCTATAGGAATGGATATGGCTTCCGACGCTTCTACTACTTGGCTGTCAAGCTTTACCTCTATTTGATTCCAAAGAGAATAAATTTCGTTCTCGTTGAGACTAAAATCAGTTTCGGGAAGGTGAAGTACAATTTCCCGTGCTAGCTGAATATCGTTGATGCGGTTGGGGTACTTTTGAAGGTAAAGTTCCCATCTTAGATTTGTTTGTTTGTTGGGGGACAGTATCCACTCTCTGAAGTCAGAGTCTAAGACGAAATCTTCTACCGAAAAATTTGATTTATCCATAATGAGCCTATTCAGTACATTAAGGAGAGAAGGGGCAAAAGTTATCCTTCTAAAATTTAATAATTTTTAAGAATTACATTTATCCTAAGAATCAATGCAATCGGTTGCGGAATCGGTAATAAGAAATGGTCTGATTTGTTGATTTTGTAACTCCTTAACCGGTTACTAAAATGAAAACGAGGATGGTTATGGCCTTCTTCAGTGCGCTGATTGCTTTCCAGGCTAGGGTATAAGTGGAGCGTATATTGATGCCCAATAAGGTGGCAGTTTCCTCATAGCTAAGCTTTTCAAAAAATAAATAGTGAATTACTTCTTTTTGGCGTAGAGGCAAAAGTGTCATTGCCTGTTTCATTTTGCCGGTGATTTCGGTTTCAGTCTGACGGAGTACGATTTCGTCTTCTACTGAAATTACAGCTGATTTATCCTCATCTGTTAGCCAATTAAGTTTCGAACGCCTTGCATCTTTGCCTAACTCCTTTTGAATTCTGTTGGAAAGAGCCTTAAACAGGTATTGCTTTACAGCCGCGTCTCCACAAAGCCTAGCTCTGTACTGCCAGAGATCTATGAAAATATCTTGAATAGCATCCTTTACAATGGCATCGTCTGCATGAAGGCTCATGCCGAATTTGTACAGATCCTTAATAAATAACTTATAGATAGCCTCTAGGGCAGATTTATCCCCTGAGCGGAGCTCATCCCACAATTGTGGAACCGAAGGCTCGTCTAATAAATACGTATTAGAAAAGGGCAATTTGAATTGGGTTAACTGAATTGAAGGCACAATTAACAAATTTTATAAAATGTAAAAAACATAAAAGTGACAAAAGGTAAGGTGATAAAAATGACCATGTCAGAGCTTCTGAATAGAAAAATTGTTTTTTACACTGGTATTTGACGAAAAAATAGGCCGTTTGCTTATCAACCCGTGAAAAAATAGTCAAAGTGTTTCCAGTTCACCAAGTGGTCAGATTTTGACTTTTTTAAATTCCATCCAAAGTTCTATGCTTAACATTTCCTTTTTGCTGCCACTACTAGTGTCATGAACAGGCTCTATCAGGAAATCCTAAAAAGCTTTGCTTTACCGGTTAATGGTTGAAAAAGTGAGCCCTCTGCGCCATTGTGGGAAATAAAGGTCGCGTATTACCGGTTGTTTTAGAATGAATTCAAATTGGCGTGAATACGTGGATTTTTTATAGTCGGTTTCTATACCTAGCTGATTTTCTTTAACTTAAAAGCATAAACATAACCAATAACCCATGGCACTTATAAACCTTAAAATCAACGGAAAGGCTCATTCGGTTGATGTAGAAGAAGATACCCCACTACTTTGGGTTCTTCGGGATCATCTTGGATTAGTCGGAACAAAATACTCTTGCGGCATCGCCCAATGTGGCGCCTGCACCGTTCACAGAAACGGAGAAGCAATGTTCTCCTGTGTTACTCCGGCGTCTAGTCTGACGGAGGATGAGATCACGACTATAGAAGGACTTTCGGAAAACGGAGATCACCCGGTCCAGAAGGCTTGGGCAGAAGTGGACGTAGCCCAATGCGGATACTGTCAGGCTGGACAGATTATGAGCGCAGCTTCCTTATTGAAGAAAAACGCAGCCCCTTCCATGGAGGAAATAGATGAAGCTATGGACAAAAATATCTGTAGATGCGGAACTTATCATAAAATCAGAGAGGCCGTTGCGATGGCTGCCAACTCCAAATAATCATGGCTACACTGACAAGAACTAACCGAAGAGACTTCCTGAAAATTGCCGGAACCACGGCAGGAGGATTATTTATAGGCTTTAATTGGATGAGCTGTGACTCACCGAAAATGGAAGTGCTGAGTACGGATGAGGTATTGGCTAATGCCAAGAATTTCAATGCGTTTTTGAGCATTGCACCAAGCGGGGATATTGTGATTTATTCACCGAACCCTGAACTGGGACAGAATATCAAAACTTCTTTTCCCATGATCGTAGCAGAGGAACTGGATGCAGATTGGAGCAAAGTTCGCGTACTGCAGGCCAATTTGGACACGGACAGATTCGAGCGACAATTGACCGGAGGTTCAGGAGCTATGCCTCATTCCTGGGAGCGGCTTCGCAAAGCAGGGGCTACGGCAAAATACCTCTTGGTCGCTGCTGCTGCCAAGACATGGGAAGTGCCGGCCGAAGAATTGACCACTTCAGAAGGGATGATATATCATAAGGCGAGTGGAAAGAAAGTAGGCTATGGAGAAATGGCCGATGAAGCTTCATTAATGACTGCACCTGATGATATCGCATTAAAGGATAAAAAAGACTTTAAGATCATCGGCACGCCGGTTAAGAATGTAGACAGTGGTGCTATTTTCAAAGGAGAGCCACTGTTTGGATTGGATTTTTACAGAGAAGGAATGCTTCATGCGATGATTCAGCGTGCACCTTTTGGCATGAAAATCAAATCCATAGATGATGCCGGAGCTAGAAATGTAGCGGGAGTCAAGGATGTAGTGACTTTTGAAAATAGTGTGGCCGTAGTAGGAACTTCTACCTGGCCATTGATGAAAGCCAAAAAGCTGTTGAAGGTGGAATATGAGGCTGATGGAAAAGTAGAGAGTTCCGCAGATCATGACCGGATATTCAAGGACTTATTGGTCAATGGAAAAGCAGAAGTAAAGCGGGAAGATGGCAATGTAACTACAGCGTTCAAAAATGCCGCTCAGGTAATAACTGCGGAATACCAGTGTCCGTTTCTTTCACATTCTCCCATGGAGCCAATGAATTTCTTTGCCCATGTCAAAGAAGATTCTGTAGAATTGGTCGGCCCAACACAGACTCCTGAGAGCGCAAGAAGGACTGCGGCAGAAGTATCGGGAATTGCTCCTGAGAACATCACGGTAGAAATCACCAGGTTGGGAGGAGGATTTGGACGAAGACTTCGGGCAGATTATGTAGCCGAAGCCGTTCATGTATCGAAGCTGGTAAACGCCCCGGTGAAATTAACCTGGAGCAGGGAGGATGATCTGACGGGGGGAGCTTACCGTCCTGCCGTGCGGTATAGATTTGAGGCAGCCTTGGATACCGAAGGCAATATGACAGGATACAAACTTCGAGGGGTAGGCATGAATGCGGGCAACAGCACCCGAGAGCATAATTTCCCATCAGGAGCAGTGGATAATTTACTGATCGAAAATGTAGATTACCAATCATCTATTACTACCAATGCTTGGAGAGCACCCATCACAAATTTCTTGGCATATGCTGAGCAATCATTTTTGGATGAAGTAGCTTTAGCTGCCAAGAAAGATCCTGTAGCATTTAGACTGGAATTGTTGGAAAAAGCGAAAGCAAATCCAGTAGGGGGAGAGCTTCAGTATGATGCTGATCGTATGATAGGAGTTACGAAAATGGCTGCCGAGAAATCCAATTGGGGTAAAAATCCCAATGTAAAGCAGGGATTTTCAGTGTATTACTCTCATAGAACTTATGTGGCACAAGTCGCTGATATCGAGATAGAAAATGGCACTCCATCTCTCAAAAAGATTCATGTGGTCACAGACTGCGGAATGGTAGTGAATCCCACGGGCGCCAATCACCAAGTGAGAGGTGGAGTAGTAGATGGAATGGGACATGCGATGTATGGAAATCTGACGTTTGAGGGTGGGCTACCCACTCAGACCAACTTCGACAAATACCGACTGATCCGGATGAAGGAAGTACCAACTGTGGATACTTATTATGTGGATAGCGGCTATGATCCTACCGGACTTGGAGAGCCGTGTCTCCCGCCGACGGGAGGAGCTATTGCAAATGCTATCTTCAGTGCAACCGAAAGAAGGTTGAGAAGTCAGCCTTTTATAGAGCAGAAGGAGTTTCAGGATCTGAATTTGGGGATAAAGAGAGGGTGATTTTCCAGTAGCTAGATGTTAGATATAAGTATCAAGATGCTGGATACGAGAATCAAGATTTCAGAATCAAGATGAAAGAACCAAGAATAAAGCCCCTTTTCGGATAGTTGGAAAGGGGCTTTTGTTTTTGAGTCATGACAATTAACCGACTTTATAGTGAGATTATATTCCTCTTGTCTAGGTTTTGCTATAATCTCTCGGCTCTAAAATCTAGGCTCTAATCTTAACTACTTGATTTTTCCAGTAGCTAGACATTAGATATAAGTATCAAGACACTATATAAGAGGATCAAGATTTCAGAATCAAGATAAAAGAACCAGGAATAAAGCCCCTTTTCGGATAGCTGGAAAAGGGCTTTTGTCTTTGAGTCATGACAATTAACCGACTTTATAGTGAGATTATATTCCACTTGTCTAAGTTTTGCTATAATCTCTCGGCTCTAATATCTTGACTTTAACATCTTACTACTTGATTTTTCCAGTAGCTAGACGTTAGATATAAGTATCAAGACACTATAAGAGGATCAAGATTTCAAAATCAAGATAAGAGAACCAAGAATAAAGCTCCTTTTCGGATAGTTGGAAAGGGGCTTTTGTTTTTGAGTCATGACAATTAACCGATTTCAGAGTGAGACAGTATTGTTCTCTTGTCAAAGTTTTGCTATAATCTCTCGGCTCCTTGATACTAGCGGGATTCAGTTTGGAGATGGCGGACATTCGGAGCCGTTCTCTTCCTACCTACTCCTAACTTCTTAAAGATACTGATTTTCTTATTTACTCGGAACCGCCCGCTGCATCCAAGGTGATGTTATGCACTGGGTTCTTTTTCATTTTTTTTAAAATCCGGGTTGAAACCCAATAAATATCACCATTTCTTCCAAAAGTTAAATATTTTCCATCAGGCGTGACATCACCCCCCAATTCATCGAATTCTGTATTGATGGTTGGCCCAAGGTTTTGAGGATTTAACCATTGTCCCGATTCGTTCCTAAAGCTTATATAAAGGTCTGAGCCTCCATAACCACCTTCTCTATTTGACCTGAAAATCATGTACTCTTCATTCGGCGAAACATAGGGATCACCCCAACATTCAGTACCTTCCAAATTTTGATGATTAATAGGGCTTGGCAAAATCTTCATTTCTTGGTATTCTCCATTTTCAAATTTACTGTAAGCAATTTCCCCTGAATAGGTGCTAAAATAAATGGAAGAATCTGATACTATGCATGGATGCAGTGTGAACTTAGGGGTAATAAAATTCGGGGGAGAATTTAAACTGATTGGATCACCCCATCCTTCCACGTTCCTTTCCGAATAACATATGTCAAGACTTCCTTTTTGATTTTCAACCTTGTTTGCAAAATAGTATAAGCGGCTTCCGCTAAGTGCTATAAATGGTTCGCTTGTTCTCCTTCCCTTAGAAAAGCTTACTGTATCTGGTTCTGTCCATTTTCCATCTTTGAATTCCGTAAACAGAATGAATGAAGGAGTTGGATCTGGATAATATTCTATTGAAAAATAGATTTCCAATCCATTTGGAGAAAAAGTAATTACCTCTTCATTCCTATTATTTATTGATACTATACCTGGAGCAAAAATTTCCGGAATCAATTTAGGTGGTTTTTGACTTAAATATTTATTTGAATTACAACCAAACACAAATGTTAGAAACATAGTAAAAAAAATATATCGATTCGTATTTTCCATGTTTACTTGTCTAGTGCATAACTACTTGATAACCTGACCTTATCTACTAGTTGCTTTCTTAAATCTCATCCATTTCCCTTTCAGGCCAATACGGACCTTTGAGGCTAAGATTATCGTTGACAATCTCGAATGTGATTTTCATCTGATCCCGCTTTTGTTCGTGAATAGCAAGACAGGCATTGAAGTGTACCAGATCAAAATCCAATTGGAAATCCCCTGAATTTTGATCCTTAAAATTAATCTCAGAACCGAGATCCACTCTCTCTGCCAGCGCACCTTCCTTCTTGAAATAGTAGGAGAGGAAAATCCCCAAGTTTTTCTGATTGTCAAGTAATACCTTCTTGATTTGATCTGAAAGGGGCTTTTCCGACTTAGGTAATTCGAATGTCCAAGCTTCTTGCATAAATAAAATTAAAGAATTCTTAGCAGGGTTCAAGTTTTTTCCTAAACCTTGAACCGGATAGAAATAGAATAAGTTGCGCCTTAGCGCCCTTGTGGGAGATACAATTGCAGATTAAAATTATGTTTGCCGCATAGTCACATAGAAAACATAGAAGTCTCCACTTTATGCATTAATTGTACTTGTTTCCGGATGTAATCGTGTACAGTCTTGATTTTGTGGTTTAAGCACAGTCTGAAGATTGCATTCAAGCAGGTCCAAGCCTGCCTCCCGGTCAGGCAGGTCAGGAGACATGAAGCCTGAATGGGATTGCAGACATAATTTTTTCTTCCTATCAACTTAGATTAATTATCATACAGTATGGTCTAAAAGCGATTGACTAGTTACTTTAGAATATGAATTACCCCATTTACCTCGATTACAATGCCACTACACCTTGCGTACCGGAAGTGGTCGATGCTATGCTTCCGTACTTTGGCGTTCATTTTGGAAATGCAGCAAGCAAATCCCATGCATTCGGCTGGATGGCCGAGAATGCAGTTGAGGCGGCACGGGAGCAGGTTGCCAATTTGATTGGAGCTCAGGCAAAAGAGCTTATTTTTACTTCTGGAGCTACCGAGGCGATTAATCTGGCCATCAAAGGTACTTTTGATTTATACAAAGGACAAAAGCAGCATTATATCACGTGTAAGACGGAGCATAAGGCAGTCTTGGATACGATGCTTTCCATAGAGAAAGAAGGTGCTGAAGTGACTTTTTTACCGGTAAATAGGGATGGAAATATTGATATTGAATTGTTGAAATCGAGTATTCTTCCCCATACTAAAATGATATGTATGATGTGGACAAATAATGAAACAGGCATAGTTCACCCCATCGAAGAAATCAAAACTATAGCAGAAGAGAATACTATCATTTTCCTAAGTGATGCAGTGCAGGCTGCCGGAAAGATTCCAGTCTCTGTAAGCGGAATTCATCTGATGGCTATTTCTGCGCATAAACTTTATGGACCGAAGGGAGTGGGAGCACTGTATATTCGACATAATCATTCCTTACCCAAGCCACTATCCCAAATTCATGGAGGAGGACATGAAAAAGGCTTTCGAAGCGGAACCCTAAATGTACCTGCTATTGTAGGTTTTGGGAAAGCTTCAGAATTACGAATGGCAGAAATGAAAGAGGAATCCATTCGCTTGGGAAGACTACGTGATTTGCTGGAAGTCAAACTACTATCTCTACCAGATACCGGATTGAACGGAGGTCAAAACCGTCTGTCACATGTGACCAATATTGCATTCGGTGGAGTAGAGGGTGAGGAATTACTGCGTAAAGTATGCCAAAAAGTCGCTGTGAGCTCTGGTTCGGCATGCACCAGTATTTCACCTAAACCTTCGCATGTGCTGCAGGCAATGGGTTTGGATACCGATCTGGGTAGAGCTTCTATCCGGTTTAGTCTGGGTAGGAATACTACTGAGCAAGAAGTGCTGGATACGGCGGAATGGGTGAGAAAAGTAGTAGGTGAGTTGCGGGGATAACTGTTTCTCACGATGACGTAGGTTTTCTCCCGCAACGGCGCAAAGGCGCGGTTTTTAAATTGTAGCTATCATTGCTTGTTTGTGATCTAATTTGATCTCAAAGGTTGAATAATCTTTATCTGACCGTTAACCAGTTTCTTATTAGTGAAAAGAATAGCGCCTTTGTGCCTTGGCGGGAGATATTCATTGCACTGCTGCGTCGCCACGAGAACCTTCGAACTTACAAATTCAAATCCCTTTTCCGTATCGTCGGAAAGTAAAACAGAAAAGAATAGCGCTTCTGTGCCTCAGCGGGAGATATTCATTGCACTGCTGCGTCGCCACGAGAACCTTCGAACTTACAAATTCAAATCCCTTTCCCGTATCGTCGGAAAGCAAAACAGAAAAGAATAGCGCCTTTGCGCCTTGGCGGGAGATTCATTGCGCCACTGCGTCGCCGCGAGAGCCTTTGAACCTACAAATTTAAATCCCTCAAATCCTCTTCCGTATCTATATCCACTTTGCCTTTTGGAAAGGACACAGTCACTAAGTCATCTTCATGGGCGAGGGCAATATTTTTGGCTCCTTCGTCGCCCGTCAGCTCCATCAATTCCTTAAAATAGGCCTCTCCGAAGAGTATGGGAACACCGATAGTTTTGGAATAGGCACAGGCAACAATTCCTTTTCCTTCCTTTTTCTGCGTTGCGATGAGTTTATTGAGAATCTTCGCATCCACAAAGGGCTGGTCACAAAGCATAATAATCACTTGATCGGGTTTGTCGAACTTAAGCATGTACTCCAGACCGATTTTGATGCTGGAAGACATCCCTTTCTGGAAGTGTGGATTGGGAATATTGGGGATACTTGCCCCCGGAAAAGTCTTCTTGATCTCATCCCGAAATGCTCCCAGTACCAAAACTCTTTTGTCGGCTTTGGAATCATTTGCAGCATCTATGGCCAATTGGAGTAAGGTTTTTCCTTTGAATTGTGCGATCTGCTTGGGATAGCCAAGTCTGGATGATTCTCCTGCTGCAAGTATGATGATTCCTGTCTTCATTTATTTCCTTAGTGTATGGGGCCTGTCTTATTTCTCAGAAAGGTACCTTGTTTTTTTGCCAAAACCGCTTTCACCTCCGCCAAAATGGACAAAGCGATCTCTTCAGAACCCTCTGCACCTATATCCAAACCCATTGGTGAGTAGATAGTATCTTGATTGACAGCTACTCCATTCCTTCCCAGTCGCTCAATAAGTTTTTCAGACTTTTTCTTTGGGCCCAAAATCCCGACATAAGGCAAATTTAAAGGCAACAAATCCTCCAAAACCAATGCTTCATAGTCAAAATTGTGTGTCATCAACAGCGCGGCACTGTTACTGTCTGTATCTAGCTGCTGCACCACTTCATTCCCGGATCCGGTGACGATTTTCAGAGCAGAAGGGAAGCGCTGTGCTGTGGCAAGGTTCTTTCTCCCATCGATTACCACCACCTCGAGCCCAAGTGTATCGGCCATTTTAGCCAAGGGGATGGTATCATTTCCCGCTCCGAAAAGGAAAAGGCGGATAGTAGGTTTGATGGATTCTATGAATACCTGAAGATCATCGAAAGCTTCATATTTTCGAATGATATGATAAGTAGAGTCACCACTTGCCAGCTCTTCTTGAATCCGGGTCCAAAGTGGATCCCCAAGACCGTCTTTATCACCAAACGTGAGCTTTTCTTTCAGAAGAACTTTCGTTCCTACTTGTTCTTGTTTGGAATATTTTACCGAAAACACAGTGATCAATCGGTAAAAATCACGATCGTTTAAAGCAATTTTTAGGAGTTCGATTGGATTGATAGTGTTTTGATAATCAATCGGTTCTATCAATACGTGAATAATTCCATTGCAGCCAAGTCCTATGCCGAATTTCTGATCATCCTCATCTGTAGTATCGTAGGTGACCAGCATGGATTTCTGCTGAAAGATGACTGTTTGCGCTTTGCGAAGCGCGTCCCCCTCCAGACATCCTCCACTGATCGCTCCCGTCAGTTCTCCATCTTCGGAAACCAGCATTCTAGCTCCTGGTCTTCTGTAAGCGGAGCCATCTACCTGCACTACGGTGGCCAAGGCAGTTTTCTTTTCTGCTAGTTTGTATTGTTCATAGACCTTAATAATGGCCTGAAATTCTTTCATAAAGCAAAAATCTAAAAGCATTAAGTTAAGCTACAGCAATCCCAATTTCAAAAGATTATTTTCAAATGGAGGGAAAGATTTGATTTTCGTAACTAATTAGTTGAAAAGTGCATGCTTAGATATGTCTCGTCACATCAACGAGATTGCCCACAATCGGAACGTTCTTGAGATGAACGGATGGTTTTTCGCGATGAATGAGGATTGATCAGTAAAAATTGTTAAAATTTGATGCAGTCATTTACCACAGTTTACCATGAAAATCCCAACCCTCGCCCAACTCAAGAAAGAACTCAGCTATCTTAATGAGAAAGAATTGATCGATTTGGTGGCGGACTTGAGCAAATTCAGCAGAGACAACAAATCCTACTTATTTTTTAAGCTTAATGAAAAAGACCATCCCGGACTGTATCTGGAAATGGTGCAGGAGGAATTGGAAGCTGATTTTGTAATGGCAAGAGGTGATCATTCTTATTATGCAAAAAAAGCTGCCCAGAAGCTTCGCCGTAAAATGAACAAACTTCTCAAGCTGAGTAAAGTCAAAACAGATCAGATAGAAGTGCTTTTGTTTTTCTGTGAAAAGCTTAAGGAGTATGGCTTTTTGCGCCATAGAAATCCCGTTTTGGATAATATATATCAGATGCAATTGGGAAAGGCTGCTAAGCTCATTTCTAGTTTGCATGAGGATTTGCAGTTTGATTATGAAGGCAGAGTCGAGGAACTGATTGGGTAGGGGAAATTACGTGCTCTTACCTGATTGTACGTTGCAGAATTATGTATGCATTAAGGGAGAATTCATCCTAAAATCCTTCAGAACAGGCTCCAGCTGACTTTAGAAATGGGGGTTGACAAACTTGAACCCCAAAACGATTGCTCCATGAATATGCAGGCAGTTAGCACGGATACACATAATAAATATATGCTACTAGAAAAGTCGGGGAGATGCAAAATCAAGTGTAAAAATTACTCACATCTATACGCATGAATTAACAATGGAAATTTGGATAAGTAGTAGCATCATGAGTTAAATAGGGGAAGCTACTAAAAACTTCAGGGGGAACTGTGTTTGAAAAAAACAGCAAAAAAAAAAACATAACTATCTATAGTTTAAATATTTAAAATCGTAGATTAGGAAAGGTTTTTAGTTTTTTTTCACTTTTAAACATTTTTGAATTATGAATCCCTACAATTTTAGACTAAAGGGAAATGTCTCATTTGGCCTTTCCCTATTGATTATTTGTTTCACTTCCTGTAAAGAGTCGACCCCGGATTACGGTCATCCAGAAGATGAAAAGACCGTGAACAACAATTTTCCGGATTTTGGGAGAATGATCAGTCCGGCTGAATTTCAGAGCAAGTATCCCGGTGAGAAAGTTTTTAAACTGAGGCAGGATTATCCTTTGACCAAGCCGGATGATTCAGAGCTGCCGGGCTTTTTGAATATTCCATTTGATGAGGATGAACATTGGATGGAGTATATCAACGCCGTCCGGGATTATTCCTTTGAGGGAATGACCGAAGTGGACTTTGTAGCACAGGAAAACAAAACCAGAAACTGGTACCATATGCCTTGGATGCATTGGGGGCCACAGGGCTCAGAAGGCTTTCACGGCTTAGCGAAGGAAGCAGAGATTGGACCGTATCAGCTGGGTGAAAAACAGACCCAAGCTTATCAAACGTATGCATTGGGATTCTATAATGAATTTGCAGGCTACACGCTTGCCCAAATGTGGAAAGACGGAAATAATCCAGACCCAAATGCTACCCAGAGCCCAAATGGATTCCCAATAGGTACTGTGATTTTCAAACTCCTGTTTACAGATGCGGATGAATCTGCAGCAGACTATCTGGTAAATCCTATGACCTGGAATGCCTACGTCACACCTACTTGGAACAACGGCCTTGATACAGGAAGAGTAGTGAAACCCATGCAATTGATCCAGATGGATATGATGGTTCGGGATCCAAGAGCAGACAAATACGGGACGGGCTGGGTGTTCGGCACCTTCTGCTACAACGGTAAGCTAAATGATGGCAAAGAAGGATCCAGAAGGGCAGAGAATTTAGTGCCTGTCGGTATCCAATTTGGCAATGATCCCCAAGACACCACCAATTTTATCAATCCTTATCCTGTGATCAGGACCCTTATTAATCCAAACTTAAAGCAAACCAAAATAAACCCGGATTCTACTAAATTACCGCCACAGCATTTGGGTTGGGGAGGTCGTCTGGATGGCCCAGTTGATTTGAATACCTCATCCTGCATGTCTTGTCATGCCACTGCAGAATTTCCGAAAATAGCATCATTGGTGCCAAAGGAAGCATTTATCGGTGATACAAATGCTATGGGGCAGTTGACCAAATTAACCGAGACTGATGCAGCTGCTTTCAGAGCATACTTTCAAAATCTAAAGTGCGCAACTCCATATACAGAGACAGCGACCTCTGCTGATTTTTCACTTCAAGTTTCATTGGCTCTGGGATATTTCACCGAATGGAAAGATGAAAATGTAGCAGGACATTGGGTTAATGAATATGAGCGCATACCTACACCAATGCACCGGGATGGATCTCTAAAGATCGAATCAAATCAATAGCCATGAGTCATTATTCAGTTGCAAAATCATTATAAAGCTGCAAAAATAATCAGCATGGCATTGCCGCTTTGTGTAAGTGATATTTCCTACGAACAGAAGGTAGCTATCACTAAGCTGTAAAAGAATTTCAACCAACTTTTTATTACTATAACTACATACAATCATGTTTTTTCTAAGTCTTATATTTTAAACGCTATACCATGAACAATACTGTTTCATTTTTTCTCAACGGAAAAGAAGTTATCATCGAAAACCCTTCCACAGACCAATTATTGCTTGACTATTTAAGATCTGATGAAGTCGGATTGATAGGCGCTAAAAAAGGCTGTGGGCAAGGCGGTTGTGGTGCATGTACCGTAATCTTGTCCACTTGGAACGAGAAAAAACAATTGGCTGAACATAAGTCAATAAATTCGTGCTTACGGCCGGTTTGTGCACTTGGAGGCATGGCCATCACAACTATCGAGGGCACCGGAGGGATCAAAAGGCCCGAAAACAAACACCTGACCTTTACTCCTTCTGCTTCGAGAGGAGCGGCAAATAGACTCGATAGCTCACCTGCAGGATGGAACGAGGCTAAAGGGGCTTTGCTTCAAAAAAGTGAGCATCGAATTGAAAAAGCTTTTCAAACACTACAATCAAGCTTAGATGCTGAGATTTCTGTAAAATGCCTTTCTGAGGAGGAACATAGGGATATCCATGAGGGAATTAATCCTGTAGCCCATCGATTGGCAATTAACAACGGTACCCAATGTGGCTATTGTACGACGGGATTTGTAATGAATATGTCTGCATTCCTTTCCGAAAACCCATCTCCAACCAAAAAGGAAGTAGAGGAAATTTTTGATGGAAATATCTGCCGCTGTACCGGATATCGGTCAATTTTGACTGGAATGAAGACATTCGCCTCAGATTGGGACAAGGGAGACGAAAACAACCGAATGGTATGTATCACGGAAGATAAATGCCAAGAAGTAATGATTCATGATGCGATTAACATCCCGTTTCCGGATGCTGCAAAGGCGGCTTTACCTCCGGTATCTATTCTGAATTCGGACAAAAAATGGCTAAGCCCCGAGACTTTGGATGAGTTGAAAAGCATTTTGAGGAAAAACCCTCCTGAGACCACTAGAATAGTATCGGGTAACACATCTTTTGGCATTTATGCCAATGAATTTCCTTTAGTGAAATTGTTTGTGGACATTAAATTGATTCCGGATTTCTACGGAATCAAGAAAATGGAAAATGGGATAGTACTGGGGGCTTCTACTACTTATTCAGAGTTATTGAAATATCTGAATAAGTTAATTTCAGAAGAGAAGTATTCTCCTGTTTCCAGAATAGGAAGTTTGCAATTCATGTGTCACCGGACTGCGGGCATGATCGTACGGAATGCAGCTTCATTGGCCGGTAACACGATGTTGGTTCTTAAGCATATTATAAGTGGCGAACCTTTTCCTTCTGATCTATTTACCGCATTGCTTGCTACAGAATCAGAAATTCGGTTTTTGAGGGTCAAATCAGGCCGGGAATTCCGGATAAAAGTATCGGCTTTAGCCAGTCAACTTTTAAAAGCTCCGGAGATAGCCGATGATCTGGTCATCTTAGGCTATTTCCTACCATTTGGAAATACAAACGAAGTTGTTCTGGCACAGAAAGTAGCCTTACGGGAAGTGAATGCCCATTCTATTGTAAATAATTGCACGAGAATTGAGCTTTCTAAGGATCTAGAAGTCTTGGAAGCACAAATTGTATATGGGGGAATTGCCCCTATAGCCTGGCGAGCGACTACCAGTGAGCAATGGCTAAAAGGCAAAAAACTCAGTCTAGAACTCTTACCCCGTCTGACAGAAATACTGAAAAGGGAAGTAATCAAGGAATTAAAGGTTTGGGAAATGAGCGGGAGAATGAAAGGTCTTCCATCAGAAGGTTTTACGGATGAGTATAAAGTAAACCTTACTGTATCCTTTATTTACAAAGCTATTGTCAGAAGTTTGATGGAAAAATCCGGAAGTCAGGTTCCCAAAGACATTCGGTCAGCCGGGAAGATTGATTGGGGAAATTGGAATGTAAGTGACGGGTCTCAATTTTATGTAAATCAATCATTTAAATCTCCTGTTTCTCAGCCATATATCAAACTGATGGCCTTTCATCAGGCAATGGGGCAGGTGCATTATACGCATGAGATAAAGCTTCCGCCTATTGGGAAAAATGCGGCTTTCATCCAAGCTAAAAGATCCCTTGCCAATTTTCATTTTGTTGACCCCACAGCAAACAATAAAATTGATATTGGGGAATTGGAAGATTTCTTGGCTTCAAAATTCAGTTCCTTTTTTAAACTGATTTCCCATCAGGATATCCCTGTCGGAGGCATGAATTTGCAGGGGATGGGCTTAGATCAGCCTCTCTTTGCGACGGATAGTATCTTATATCCCGGTCAAGTGATCGCTATGGTCATCGCCGATACAGAAAAGGATGCGGTTGAAATAGCTGAATATGCTTCAGAATATTGTCTGGCTTATTCTCCTATCCAATGGGTAAACAAGGGAATTCCTTCTTGGAACAAGCAATGGCTAGAACCGATCATCAGCATAGATGATGCAATAAAAATGGGAAGTATTTTTCCTGATTGTCCCAGTACGGCATCATTTGTATCCCATATCTGGAAAATAACCAGACCGGGAACTGAGCTTTATTGGGCAAATCTGAAAAAAGACCCCTTGGAGAAAAAACCAAACCTTCGAAATGAAAAAATAGACGGAGCTAAATGTATTGTGGTGGAAAACACCCAAATCTCAGGAGAACAGGTTCATTTCTATATGGAAACCCAAGCTTGTGTCGCTTTCCCCGAAGATGATAATCAAATCTTGGTTCATCCTTCTTCTCAAAGTCCAATGGAGATGCATCAGACTGTGGCAAGCACATTAGCGGCTGAACATAACAAAGTAAACGTGGATATACGTCAACTCGGAGGAGGATATGGAGGCAAAACCGAACAGGCAAAATTCGTAGCTGCTCCTGTAGCTGTGGCTGCCCACAAATTAAACCGGCCGATTCGACTGGTCATGAAGCGGGAACATGACACCGCTATGATCGGCAAGCGGCATGGGTATTATGGGCAATATCAGATTGCAGTGGATCAGGGGAACCTTCGAAAAGAGGATAGGGGAATTATCAGGGGATTGCACCTTAAACTATGGGCGGATGGAGGAGCTTTCTACGATTGTTCCTATATCGTCAGCAATTGTGTACAGCTTAGGATAGACAATGCATACAATGTCAAGAATTTTGAAAGCCAATTAGATGTCTGCCGCACCAATAAAGCCCCCAATACAGCCATGCGTGCATTTGGGGATGTACAGGGAAAGCTAATTTTGGAAAACGCCATTGATGATGCGGCTTTCGCCATCGGTATGGATCCGACTGAACTCAGGAGAAAAAACATGTACATGAGGGGAGATGTCACACCTTTTGGACAGGCACTTTCTTACTGCTACATGCGGGATGTCTGGAAGTATGTGGAAGAGAAAAGTGATTACCAAAATCGCCTAAAAGGGGTAGATGCCTTCAATAGAGACAATAAATGGAAAAAACGAGGTATCTATATGGTACCTGTGAAATATGGCTCGGGCTATAATCTGGTCATGATAGAACAAGCTGCAGCCATTGTTTCGGTCTATTCCGGAGATGGCAGTGTTTCCATCAATCAAGGTGGCGTGGATATGGGCCAGGGAATGATGACAAAAGTAGAGCAGGTGGCTGCTTATGTGCTGAATATTCCGATGGATCTCATCCAAATTCACAGCCCTAATACCAGAGCTATTCCAAATCCCACCAGTACCGGGGGATCTACAGGTACTGCTTACAATGGAGAAGCTGTAAAACAAGCCTGTGAAAAGATGCGGTCGAGAATGACCGAATTTGGCTATAAACTATTAAAAGACAATGGAGATGAATGGTGCAAGTCACAGGGAATAGATTTCTGGAACTACGGTAAGGAGGGTTGGTCCGCTTCTGTCATAAGACCAAACATCGATCAATATCCAAAACTGATCTGGCAGAACTTAGTGGCTCTGGCATATCAAAATAGAATTGATCTCATCGCCTCCTTTACCGCGCCGATCCCCGGAGGAACAACTCCTATTCCTGCCATGACTTTTAAACCTGTTTCAGAAAACAAGGCTATTCCTGGAATAGATTTGGCAGATGTAAATTCCACCGCCGGCGGTGTAGATTCCTTTGTAGGATTCACCTTCTCAGCAGCCTGTTCCGAAGTAGAAGTGGATGTGCTCACCGGTGAAGTAAAAATACTCCGGTCTGATATTGTTTTCGATATGGGCTGGAGCCTCAATCCGGCAATAGATATAGGTCAAGTAGAGGGCGCATTTGTGCAGGGAGTAGGGTATATTCTTACGGAGAAGCTTGTTTTCGAACCGGAAGGAGAGGAGAAAGGAAGGCTGAATACCCTGAATACCTGGAGATACAAGCCACCGGCTATTACTACAATTCCTTTGGAAATGAACACTTATTTGTACCCAAGGGACAATTCTTCGGAAGTTCCTGAGAATCCAAATGGACTCTTTTCCTCCAAAGAAGTAGGAGAACCTCCGTTGGTGTTGGCGACAAGTGTATTCTTTGCCTTAAAATCTGCGATCAGAGCTTCCCGTTTGGAGAGAGGGCTTTCCGGATTTTTCAAACTGGATGCTCCAGCCACAGTGCAGGAAGTCAGTAGGGTACTGGATGTCACAAAAAAGGATTATAAATAATTCTGCATCGTATCTGACGAGGCTGTCTCATAACTTATAATTGTCGCATTGAGCAGCTTGCCTAGCTGTGGCGGGAAGTCGAAATGGGCTTAATTAGCGAATAAAAGGCTTCGACTTTCATGCCTTCGGCAGACTGGCTGCTCAGCCTGACAAGAAAAGCCTACTTATGAGACAGCCTCGTTTTTCTTTTTCAACCCGGATTATGCATTAGGTTTCGTCATAGCCTGTCCCGATTTTAATCGGGAAGGGCATTAATTGCAAGAAAATCAGACTGTTTGGAGAGTGAGTCCGCCGCGGCGGATATGGTGAACTCGAAAACAGCAATGTAATGGCTGATTTTGAAGCAATTAATGGCTGCAATAGAATTGCTAATGTATATTTCGGATTCAACTTATTGAAAACCAGTCTACTATAGTTTTCCAAATCGACCCGTGATAAAGTCTATTTTACATCCGCTATGCTTGAGTTAAATTATAGGAATTAAAAATTGGGATTCAAGTCCATAAAGCCTCATTTTTGGTGTTGGGAAAGTCACTATTTCTTTTCCTAAAAACATTTAAATATTTAAGCTACATGTTCGAAGGACCTGATTATCCCAAATCCATTAAAGAAGAGCTTTTTGAATCTTGGCTGGAAGAGGGCAGAGCCAGTAAGATCAGTTACCATTTTATGCTGATTGTCTGGAATGTCTACGATGAAAAGTATAATCCTGTCTATGTGGAAAGCCGTGAGGAGATAGAAAACTATGAGCTATATCCGGATGCCAAGGGTTCCGAAGCACTGATCGCGGTGTATGATTTGTATTCGGAGAGTAGGGTTAGCTTGGGAGCTTAATGGTGAGGATGTTAACAATCCGGTTAAGTGATGTTTGCTTTACAGGATTATACAATCAAAGCAATAATTAATTGCTTCCTACGGATAATTCTTTTATTTAGAAGGCTGAAAACCATACGCCAATGCTTAAAAGAATTACCTCTCTTGTACTTTTAGTGATGCTTGCAGCGGGCTGCAACAAAAAAAAGGAATCTGTTCCACAGGAGTTTAATGTGGAGTTCGACAAATTCAAATTAGAAAATGGTCTGGAGGTTATTTTTCATATTGACCGTTCCGATCCGGTGGTGGCCGTATCACTTACCGCACATGTAGGATCCGCCCGTGAAAAGGAGGGAAGAACTGGCTTTGCGCATCTGTTCGAGCATCTTTTATTCCTTGAATCTGAGAATCTTGGCAAAGGTGGTTTGGATAAAATGACTGCACGGATAGGAGGCTCGGGTGCCAATGGTTCTACCAATCGAGACCGCACAAATTACCTTCAAACAGTCCCAAACGATGCTTTGGAAAAAATGATTTGGGCAGAGGCAGACAAGCTGGGCTGGTTTATCAATACGGTGACTGATCCTGTTTTGGCCAAAGAAAAGCAGGTAGTAAAAAATGAAAAGCGACAGGGAGTGGATAACCAGCCGTATGGGCATACTTCTTATGTGATTGACAAAAATCTTTACCCTCAAGATCATCCTTACAACTGGCAGGTAATTGGTTCATTGGATGACCTTCAAAACGCCACCCTTGAAGATGTAAAAGAGTTCTTCAGACGCTGGTATGTACCCAACAATGTCACGCTTACCATTGCCGGTGATTTCGATACAGAACAAGCTAAGACGTGGGTAAAAAAGTATTTTGATGAAATCCCCGCAGGAGATCCTATAGTTCCACTGACACCAAGAGCAGGTAAAGTGGAGGCTACCAAGAAATTATATCATGAGGATAACTTTGCACGACTTCCGGAGCTCACGATGACTTGGCCCACGGTAGAGCAGTATCACAGCGATTCCTATGCACTGGATGTACTGGCAGCGTACCTTTCCGGCGGAAAAGAAGCTCCGCTTAATGTGGTATTGATTGATGACAAAAAGTTGACTTCCAATATAAGTATGTACAACGGTACTTCAGAATTGGCAGGGCAATTGGAGTTGTCTGTCCGTGCTTTTGCCGACAAAGACTTGGATGAGGTAGCAGCTGCAATCGAAGAGGCATTCGCAAAATTTGAACAAGAAGGTATATCTGAAAAAGATTTGGCCCGCATTAAGGCAGGACAGGAAACACGTTTCTACAATGCACTTTCCAGCGTGTTGGGTAAAGGTGTTCAGCTGACGCAGTATAATATATTTGCCCATGATCCCGGTTTCATCAATGAGGATATCCAAAACGTTTTGGCTGTGAGCATTGAGGACGTGATGCGTGTTTACCACCAATACATCAAAGACAAAAATTACATTGCTACCAGCTTTGTGCCCAAAGGAAATTTGACTGCTGCCTTGGAAGGATCTGAGAAAGCCGAAGTAGTAGAAGAGCAAATTGTCCAGGGTGCTGAAGAAAGTTTTGATGCTTCGATTCAGGCCAGTTATGAAAAAGTCCCTTCAAGCTTTGACAGGTCTGTTGAACCTCCGTACGGAAAATCACCTGAAGTGAAGATCCCGGAAGTGTGGGAGGAATCAACCGCCAATGGAATGAAACTCTATGGAATAGAGAATCATGAAGTGCCTCTGGTTCAATTTACCATGGTAATCGAAGGTGGGCAACTGCTGGATGATCCGAAAAAAGTAGGTGTAGCTAATTTATTGGCTCAGCTGCTTACGAAAGGCACGAAAAATAAGACTACTGCCGAACTCGAAGATGCCATAGAGCAGCTTGGTGCCTCTATCGAAGTATATGCCGGTACTGAGCGTACAAACATTTGGGTGAATACATTGAGCAGAAACTACGATGCGGTAATGGATTTAGTCAATGAAATCATCCTAGAACCGCGCTGGGACACCGTTGAGTTTGACTTGGCAAAACAAGCTACCATCAGCCGTATCCGTCAAATGGAGGCCAGTCCAAACATGGTGGCTCAAAACGAATTCAACAAGTTGATCTACGGAGAAGGGAATATCCGTGCCCAAAATATATTGGGAAGTATTGAATCTGTGGAAGAAATTACCATAGATGATCTGAAGATGTATTACGACAAGTTCATATCCCCGTCTGTCACCCGGATGCATGTGGTAGGAGATTTGGGAAAAGCCGACATTATCGCATCATTGAAGGATTTGACAAGTGCTTGGAAAAGTAAAGAAGTGATTGTTCCTGCTTATGAAGCACCGGCCAGGGCTGAAGCGGCAAAAGTATATTTTTATGATATTCCTGATTCAAAACAGTCCATGCTACAGTTTGGCTATCCCGCACTGACTTCTACTGATCCTGACTATTATCCTGCTGTGGTGATGAATTACATTTTGGGAGGGGGAGGTTTTGCCTCCCGGCTTACCCAAGAATTGCGGGAAGGCAAAGGATATACCTATGGGATCAGATCTTACTTCTCAGGTGGAAAAGTAGCCGGGCCTTTCAGCATCAGCAGTGGCGTTCGCAGCAATGTAACGTATGAATCGGCTCAGTTGATCAAGGATATTCTTTCGGACTATTCGGAAACCTATACGCAGGAAGACTTGGAAACCACCCAGAGCTTTATGATCAAAAGTAATGCGAGAGCTTTCGAAACGGCAGGTGCCAAGCTCAATATGCTGGAGAACATCAGTGAGTTTGGTTGGGATGCTGATTATGTCAAGGATAGAGAGAGAATCGTGAATGAGATGACGGTGGAAAGAGTACAGGAACTGGCAGGTAACTATCTGGATCCAAACAAGATGATTTGGTTGATCGTAGGTGACGCCAAAACACAATTGGAAGGACTTGAAAAGCTGGGATTTGGAAAGCCTGTGATGATCAACAAAGACTAGGTTTCTAATTTAAGTGTATGGAAGGTTATTGGTTTTTTTGCTAGTCAGCCGGGAAAAGTAAAGCTTTTCGATGTTTAAGAACACCCGGATAATACTAGTTCAGCAGGTTGGAGTTATTGATAGGAAAGGTTTAACAGTTAAATAATAGTTCATGGGAAACAAACATCAATGATGATTTTTCGTTATAACAATGTTAGTACAATTATTTATATTTGGTTATGGTAAAGACACTGACTAAAGTTGGAAACAGCAAGGCTTTGATTATTCCCGCTGAATTGATCAAAAAATATGGTCTGGATGAGGTGATTTTAGAAGAAAAGCCTGAAGGAATACTAATCCGTTCCGCAAATGAGGGAAGCAGCTTTCAACAAGCCGTAGATAAGCTACGTCAATATAAGTTGGATCTGTATGAGAGGATAGAGTCACAGGCCAATGAACCTGAAACCATTGCCTATTATAATAAGTCTGAGAACAACCTCTCTGATATTGACTTAGATATAATTGAATGATGAGGCAAGGAGAAGTTTGGTTAGTCGATTTTGCTCCGAAAATTGGTCAAGAAATAGATAAAAAGCGACCTGCAGTTATCGTCAATCACGATAGTATGGGAGTTCTTCAGTTAAAGGTGGTTGTTCCGATTACTGATGCCGGTAGAGCGGTTAAAGACTGGCATGTTATACTTTATCCAAATTCCGGTAATGGATTGACCAAAGAAAGTGCAGCAGATTGCTTTCAGGTAAAATCTATTTCCAAGGAAAGATTCGTAAAAAGACTAGGAATTCTGTCTGAAGCGGAATTAAACCAAGTCAAACTCGCACTGATGAAAGTATTGGATCTTTTATAAAATAACAAGATGGTCCTTTTCTAAAAGGTGGCAAGGGGGGCAGGCTAGCACCGGACATAATTCTAATACGTACAATTAAGCGGATACTCATATTGTTTTATGTGGCACAACTATGATACTTTAAAAATATATACTTATACCTTTTATGAGTAAACGAATATTATTTCTTGCGTTATCGCTGATATTATCTGTTAAATCTGTTTCACAAGTTATTTTTGAAAATGGATATTTTCTTAATGAATCTAACCAAAATATTGTATGTTTAATTAAAAACATCGATTGGAAAAACAATCCAACTGAGTTTGAATATATGCTATCCAAAGATGCAGTTTCTCAAAAAGCATCTATTAAAACTGTAAAGGAATTTGGAATTAATGGTGTTTCTAAATATGTTAGAGCTACTGTAAAATTAGATAGATCTAGTGATGATGTAGATAAGATGAGTTCTGATAGAAATCCAAATTTTCAGGAAGAGCAGTTATTTCTTAAAGTGCTTATTGAAGGTAAGGCCTCATTATTTCAATACGAGGAGGGCAACTTGAAACGGTTTTTCCATAGTTTAAATGATTCTGAAATAAGTCAATTGGTTTATAAGCGATATTTAAATGATAAGAAACTATTCCAAAATGATTCTTTCAAGCAGCAGCTTTTAAATGACTTAAAATGTCAGGATATTTCATTAAGTGATATTGAGCATCTCAAATATACTAAAAGAGATATAAAAGGAGTATTTATAAAATATAATGAATGTGAAGGTGATAGCTATATAGATTTTGAATCGAATCAAAAGAAAGATCTATTTAATTTATCATTTAGACCAGGTTTAAATTATAGCAACTTAGCAATACAAAATTCTTCCCTAGATTCAAGAGACGTTGATTTTGACGGAAAACTTGGTTTCAGATTTGGAATTGAATCTGAATTTGTTTTACCCTTTAATAAAAATAAATGGAGCATAATAGTAGAGCCTACTTATCAGTATTATAAAACTGAAAAAACAACCGAAACAAAAATTGTTTCAGGCGGGTTTCTTGTCTCAAAGGTAAATTATCAATCAATCGAATTGCCTATAGGAGTTAGGCACTATTTCTTTATTAATGATAAATCAAAAATCTTTGTAGATATTTCTTATGTATTTGATTTTAGTACTAATTCATCAATTAAGTTCACAAGGATGGATGGTTCTATGCTAAATTCATTAGAATTGAAGTCAAGAAGAAACTTAGGCTTAGGGATTGGCTATAAGTACAATCATAAATATAGTATAGGTATGAGATATCAAACCAGTCGCGAAATTCTAGGTGACTATCTTTATTGGGACTCAGATTATAAAACACTTTCTATGATTTTGGGATTCTCGGTGTTTTAAAACAACTGATAACACATGATCACCTGCCAATGCTCTGAATCCTAAGTAATTTTAACTCAAAAAAGTCGCCCGCTACAATTGCAAGCGGGCGACTTTTTTATTCTGTAGAACTGACCTACGACTCCATCCTCACGGGAGGCAGATACTCAGTGTAATAGCTGAGACTGTAAACTGCGACTGCCTACTGCGACTAAATACCCCTAGCTTCTTCAGCTAACAGCTCATTCTCATCCGCAAGTCCAGCTTCAATAAAAGCATCGATCTCCGGATTCCTCTCTTGACCTTTGTTCAGCAGTACTCCCAAGGCGATCATAGCCCCGATGCGGGTGCCCACTTTTTTGGCCGCGGTTTGGAATAGTGGTTCCAGTTCCTCATAAGTTACCTCTTCAGCCAAGCGAGCTATATCAGCTCTGGCGGCTGCAAGTTTATCGCCCGACAGATTGGTGTATTTCTTGGCTATTTTCTGAATTTCATTCAAAGCAGATCGTTGGCCTTGAGGCTGTCCTCCTCCTTGATTTGCTTGCTTCGCAGGCTGATTGTTCTGCGCAGCCGGAGCAGGTTGTTGCTTGGCCCAGGAATCACGCAAACCTACGGTCTTATTAAATACAAGTTTGTCGGCAGTAGAATCCTTATCTACAGTGAAGTAACCCAGACGTTGAAACTGGAACTTATCGCCTGTTTTGGCTTCTTTCAGATAGGGCTCCAGGTATGCCTCTTTGATCACATTTAGTGAATTAGGGTTGACAAATTCCATAAAGTTCTTGTCCTCGTGACTGTCAGGCGCTTCGTCCAAGAAAAGTCGGTCATACTCCCGTACTTCCGCTTTGATGGCATGCTGTATAGAAACCCAGTGAAGCGTTCCTTTTACTTTTCTGGTGCTGGCTTCAGTTCCGGTTCCGGATCTGGAATCCAAATCTGCAGTACAGTGGATTTCAATAATATTTCCTGCAGCATCTTTTACCAGAGATTCACCTTTGATGATGTAAGCGCTTTTCAGCCGAACTTCATTTCCCAGAGTCAGGCGGAAGAACTTATTGCCTGCTTCTTCTTTGAAATCTTCGCGCTCGATGTAGAGTTCTCCCGAAAACGGTAATTCATGAGTCCCCGAATTCGGGTCTTCAGGATTATTTTCGGCATCGAGGAGTTCTGTTTTTCCTTTCGGGTAATTGGTAATCACCAATTTCACCGGATCCAAAACCGCCATCACGCGGGTTGCGGTTTTATTCAAATCCTCACGGATGCAATATTCCAATAAAGAAACGTCCGTCACACTATCACGCTTGGAGATCCCTGAGAGATCAGAGAATTTGCGGATGGATTCCGGTGTATAACCTCTTCTTCGTAGACCGGAAATGGTCGGCATGCGCGGATCATCCCAGCCTGTCACGGTTTTGCTCTGTACGAGTTCGAGTAGCTTTCGCTTACTCATCACCGTATAGCTAAGGTTTCTACGGGCAAATTCCCGCTGCTTCGGTCTCAACTTGGCGGGATCATAGATTTGGTCCAGAAACCAATCGTATAATTCCCTATGCATTTTGAACTCCAGCGTACAAAGGGAATGTGAAATCTGCTCGATGTAATCCGATTCTCCATGAGCCCAGTCGTACATAGGGTAGATGCACCAATCAGTTCCGGTACGATGGTGTGCTTTTCTCACAATTCTATACAGAATAGGATCACGCATCAGCATATTTGGAGAAGCCATATCGATTTTGGCACGAAGCACGTAGCTTCCCTGCTCAAATTCCCCGGCTTTCATCCGCTCGAATAGATCCAAGTTTTCTTCCACAGATCGATCACGGTAGGGGCCAGCCACTCCGGGAGTTGTAGGAGTACCTTTTTGCACGGCCATAGCTTCTGCAGATTGCTCATCTACATAAGCCTTTCCTTCTTTGATCAGTTGAACTGCCCAATCATACATTTGCTTGAAATAATCGGAAGAATAACATTCCTGAGCCCAGGTGAAACCAAGCCATTGAATGTCGTTTTTGATAGCGTCCACATATTCCTGTTCCTCTTTGCTGGGATTGGTATCATCAAAGCGAAGGTTGACAGGTGCATTATGTTGCTCACCCAAGCCAAAATTGAGGCAAATGGATGCGGCATGGCCAATATGTAAGTAGCCGTTCGGCTCAGGAGGAAAACGAAAGCGAAGTTTGTCCGGAGAAAAGCCTGCGGCCAAATCATCAGCAATGATTTGTTCGATAAAATTAAGTGATGCGGATTCTTCAGTCATAGATCAAAATTGAAAATCAAAATTAAGTCAAATGGCTTGAAAAGCAACTAAAGAAGGCAAGTGATTAGGGTTTGATGATTGTGGTCTTGTCAGGTTGGGAAATAGAAAATTGTTCCCGTGCCAGATATGGTCTGGCAACGGACGAGGTTTCTAAAGATCCCCAGCGTTTTGACTTTCTTATTATGATTACCTGTTAAGTTTTCCACCGGGAAATCTCAGAAACCGTATGGGATAGAACTGAGGGATAATTTTTAACGACTCTATATTTCAAGGATATTCGCCTGTCTCTTCAATGGATATATAGTTCCTGAGGTATTACTCTACTCCGGTAGATTCTTGCAGTTGCATAAGTTCATCCACTTTTTCCTGAAATTCAGGCTTTGCAGGGATTTTAACTACATTTTCCAGAAAATCGATTGTACTGAAAAGTACGCCTTCCCAGTCTCCTGAGGTAATAGAACTTCCGATCACATGATCGCCGGAGTTTGCGAATGCCTTTTCCCGCTTTAGTGGCTCCGGAGTAGAAATCTCTTCAAACATTTCCTTCATCTTAGGTACCGATACCACCAAGTCTTGGGCTTCATTGTCCTTATAATAGTAACCCAAGAATAAGGGTTGTTTTATTTTTTTGAATGTATTTTCATTCATGTTGCTATACATAAGGACCGCAAGGCTTTCATAGCCATTGATATGGTAGTCTTCTGACCAGTACATGGCTTTTTCACCTTCCCGAACCTGATGGATCATTTTCTTCTTCATCATAGTCATTTCCATTAATTTTTCTGCCCAAGGATTGAAGAATGCAGAAAGCTTCTCTCCATAATCTCTAATGGCCGGAGAATAGACGACTACGGCTTTGATATCCGGCTGCTGGCTAGCCAAAAGTAAGGTCAATGCTCCGCCCATCGATGTGCCAACCACAATTACCTCATCTCCCAGACTTTTCCCGATTTGATATGCTTCTCCGGCAGCATTGGCCAACGCCTGTGGACTCATGTATTCCAGCCCATTATCTCTTTTTATGCCATGATCAGGAAGTCGGGTCACAAAGAGATTGGCACCGAAGTGGGAGGCAAGGAATCTGTGAACAGGGTCTCCCTCCATGGGACTGGCACCAAATCCATGGATATAAACAATAGAATAGGGCGTCTTGCGCTTGTTTAGGCTATCTGCCCATACAATATAGGCTTCGTTTCCCGGTTTTAGTCCTACGACAGTATCTTCTCTTTGATCTATATAACTTCGTAATTCGGCCAGACGGGTAGGTACGTCGGGAAATTCAATTACTAATTCCTGGTTCTTCACCTTAGGACCCAGCATATAGACAATGGCAAGCACCATGGCTGCGGCAAAAATGCCCAGTAGTATTTTTCTTAGCATAGTATCATTTGGTTAAAAGAATAGGTGACAGTGATTTTAAAAAACCGATAATCAGTAAAATTTAATCAAATCTAACCATCTAATTAAATCGAAATGCGTTATTTGGTATTAAATAATCTTAAACTAAATTATATGAAGCGAGTAATACTTGGATTTCTTTTGTTACTAAGTTGCCAGTTAGTGATGGCTCAGGAAGCAGAGACCAGACCGGCAACTCAAACTGTTTTTATAGAGCTGGGAGGGGCAGGCCTTCCGTATAGTTTCAATTATGATTTCCGCTTCGACAAATCAAAACGTGATTCTTGGGGTATGAGAGTCGGTTTTGGAGGTTATGCAATAGACGGGGATTCTTTCTACTCCCTTCCCGTAATGATAAATAAATTATACGGTAAGGGAAATCACTTCTTTGAAATGGGTTTGGGAGCTACTTTTATCGCTTTTAAAAATGATAATTACTACTATGATAACTGCTATTACGATCATAATGGCAATTATATCTGCAATCCCGTCTCAGGAAGCAATTCCGAAACTAGTTTCATATTGGATATAGACGGGTCTCCATCCGTCATGGGAGTTTTGAATTTTGGCTACAGAAGAATGCCTACTGACGGTGGTTTTATGTGGAAAGTGAACTTAAATCCCATTTTCAACAACAATGGATTCTGGCCTTTATTTGCCGGGATGGGATTTGGTTATGCTTTTTGATAAAAGGACGTCAGTATGACAGTCCTTCATTGACGTTTCAATCTTAACGTATAATTTTAGATAGCACCGGGTTTCTACTCGGTGCTATTTTTGGTTTTCCACTAAGGGTAAATACAAAGTAAACTGTCTATGCTTTATCTGCTAAAGATGATTTGAAAATGTTTCTCAGTTGAAGGAAAACGAAGAAATCCTGAATTATTAAGCATTGCAGTTGAGAATGGTGGTAGAAATGATTCTTTCATTTCCACTCCATTCCTGAATATGCTTTTCCATTTCAGATTGATCTAGATCAAGTAATCCATACTCGGGAAACAGATTCATTGAAATCCACGTACATTTGTATGCAAGCAGACTAGTTAGTATTGTAAATCAACAGTTTATTCTTTAAAACTATCTGTTTATGAAATTGAAACGAATTAAATTTCGATTACTTGCTTTATCTGCGTTTTGCTTAGGTATTGCTTCTTTGACATCTTGCGACTCGGATCTTGAGTTGGTACAGTCCATTAATGAGGAATTTTCGGGGATTACCTCCATCGAGATCGAATCCTCATTCCTTGATGTGACTTATCAGGGAAATGAGAACTCCCAATCTGTATATCTTCTGGGATCCTTGGAGTCGAGCAGAAGGGGAAATTATTCTATTGAGTATCGAGTGGATCGGAATAAGCTAATTATCGAAGTGAAAAGGAGCGGTATTGGCTCCGGCAACAACCGTGGTTATCTCAATCTTTCGGGGCCCAAGTCGATGAATATCGATTTGGAAGCGGGGTCAGGAAATATTTTGATAAACAATGTTTCTTCGCAGGAGTTTCAATTTGACGGTGGATCCGGTAATCTGGAGTTGTCTCATATAAGTGCTCCACGTCTTGATTTGGAGCTAAGCTCGGGTAAGATTATTGCATCATATTTAGTAGGTGATGTAGAGCTGGAGATCTCTTCCGGTAACGCAACTTTCTCGTATGTGGAAGGAGATATAACCGCAGTGGGATCTAGCGGAAATTTTGATTTCAGTCAGATTAATGGGAAAGTAAACAGTTCCTTGAATTCCGGAAACGGATCGTTGAATAACGTTCAAGAGATTGGTAAACTGAAAATTTCTTCAGGAAATTATAAGGTAGATGCTTCTTACTTGGGAGCTAATACACGATTTGAAGGAGCATCAGGGAATTTTGATATAAAGACAGACTCCGATTTGAATGATTTCAACTTTGATTTGAAATCATCCAGCGGAAATCTTCGAGTAGGGGGAAGCACTTCTTCCGGGTCATTGAAGATCGATAACGGTTCTCCTTATACCGTGTCAGGTGTTGTCTCCAGTGGCAACATCCAAATAAGGAATATGTAAAAAGTTGTTTACATCACCCCAAACCCGGCTTAGGCCGGGTTTTTTTAGTTTAACCACAGGGAGCACGGAAATTTACTCGGAGGCCACAGTTTAGTGTTTTTCTACACTTAAACTTATTTTTCTGCCCTATGTTATCCTGCTTTTCCGGAAGCCGGATCTGATATATACTCTCATTCCCCTAGTGTCATGTCAATGCTTAAATGACGGGTAAGGCGGTAGGGTATTTTGGACTAGATCAAGGCACAAAAAACGAGCATAGCCGTAGCTATTTGAGGCTTTTTGTAACGCAGAGATAGAGCAAAAGACACCCCTGATTACCCGTTGGTTTAGGCTTGACACGACACTGGTGGAAGTTCACATCAATGAATGTCTGGCAGGGCAGTCTGAAGACTGCATTGATATAGGTTCGAGACTGAAGTCTTGAACCAGAAGCTATTCACTTTCATAGAATGCCTAAAAAACAACCTGTAATCCACCGGTCACTCCTCCAAAACTACGATAGATGCCTGTAGAAGTAGTTCTTTCGTAAATATTCCAGCCACCGGTGATGTCATTCTGTCCCGGATCCAATACAGCGAAATTCAGGCTTGGTCCGGCGAAAACTCGAAGATGGTTGCCAAACCGGTAGCCGGGGAAGAGGTGGAAAGATTGGATTTGATTTGTTACTTCTTTGAAATCACTGGTAGTAAGACTTATAAATTCAGTATCTAGAGAAAAGTTGTTTTTAGGAAGCAAGTGTATCCCCAATCCTGCCGCCAGCCCAACCGGTGTATCAATAGCTCGGAGACTGTAAGCAACCCCCAGAATACCGTACATTTTTCTTCCTCCGGAGCGTAAAGTCAGATGTGTGAAGCTTGATTCATCAATGGCTGCAGAGAGATTTATTTCTCCATTTCTAATAAAGTTCAGAAAGCCAATGGCATAATCATTTTCTTGGGCAATATTAATCAACGCAAATTGAAAGCCATTGACTTTTTTAGCCCGGTTGATGATCCCGGATAGTTGATGATTTACTGTATCACCCGCTAAGTTGGAAATTCCGGCCCATTGGAATCCAGCTGATTTGGAGGTGTGATTGGCAATGCCGGCTAGCTGAAAGTGGTTTGACTGCTTTGCATGGTTTACTATTCCGGCTATCTGTACATCGGCATCGTTATTCACCCTATTGACAATTCCTCCGATTTGTAGTCCTGCTACATTCCCCTGTACATGATTGTATACTCCACCGACTTGTAATCCATTTACATTTTTGTACACTGAATTATAAATTCCGCCCACCTGAAGACCTTTGGAGCTTCCACCGACCATGTTAAATATTCCGGCAAACTGTACATATTTGACATCTCTTTTATTGATGTTGAAAATTCCGGCAGCTTCAAATCCCTCAATTCCCGCAGTATATCCACCGATTAAATTCAAGGAGAAATTGCTGATTGTTTGGCTGCTAAACATGCCTTTGGAACTGAGTCCGGGAGTTAGAGACATTTGAAATGGACTTTCTGCAAAGAAACTTCCCACATTCATTCCCTGAAGCCGTTGTCTGAAACCAATAAACATTCTTCCCAAAAAACTGTCTTCCAATTCCCTGGTAGTACTGTCTCCGGGTAGGTATCGAAACAGACGGTTTTCCTTTTCGGAAACTATGCTTACAGTGGGCAAAAGGAAAAAGGTAGTATCTCTATAATTCTCCTTGCTTAGTGTGAGCCAAATTGACGAGTCCGATTTTTTGTATTTCAGTTTGAAATATCCTTTATCATTAGTTAGGGTGGAAGCAAGACTGTTTCTGTCATAAATACTTGCCTGACTTACTCCTTCATTTGTGCGGACATTTTTTATATAGCCTTTGACGGTTACCGTTTTGAATCGGGTATCCATTTCAGCATCCAGATCAAGTTTTTCGGGGGCATAGCGTATGATGATATAGCCCGGCAATTCCTTGTATTCATAGGCATCCCCAAGTTCCTGCATAAGAAAATCACCCATTGTACCTGAAAATTGCCGGGCTTTTAACTCATTGTTCAGAGGAGGAAGAGTGCTCTCGTAAGAAAAGTAAAAATTATTCCTGGCGGAAAGTGTATCCAGCATTTGACGCAGACTGAGGCCTTCAGTTTGTTGAATCTCAACTTTTTTTTCCAGCATCATCTGAGAAAATCCTCCGAAAGAATTGATCAAAAATAGGAAAAGTAGGAGAGAGCGCCGAAAAAATGCTTTGGTGTGCAACATTTGGATTGAAGTAATAAAAAACCTGAAAATTGAGTGAATTTAATAAAGTAAGGACTATGATTTTTTCAACCATAGCCCTTTATTTTAAAGAATGCTACTGACTACTCGATGATGATGGTTTGATCACGTTGGGAGATTTTCAAATTCAAGGTTTCCCTGATCACATCCAAGTTCTTACTGAGCGATTTATACTCCAATGTAGTGGTAATAGGCAAGTCCTTGAGTTCTTCTCTTTCGATCACAATGTCAGCGTCATAGGCCTCATTCAATATAGCTACCAAGTCTTGCAGTGGAATCCTATTGGCCTGGAATTTTTTGCTTACATAGTAATCGTAAAGGGTATTCTCAGGACTACTCTTTTCCATAACGCCTGTTTGTTGATTTACCGAAAGCTTTTCGTCCGGCATAAGCAGTTCTTTATTCCCATTGATTTCGACTTGTACAGAACCTGTGATTACAATTACTTCAGTGATGTTCCCTGCATTTTTGACATGAAAGCTAGTTCCCAAAACGGTAATCTGAACTTTCTCAGCTTGAATTATAAAGGGTTTCTGCTCATTTCTTTTCACGTCAAAAAACGCTTCTCCACCTTCCATCCTCACTTTTCTTTCCTTGCCAAAAAGCTTCTGCGAGTAGTACAAACTTGTATTTTTATTCAAAGTGACTCTAGTGCCATCCAGCAGAGGAATCTCAATAGGAAGATTTTCTGACTGAAGTTCAATCGAGCTGAAATAAGCTCTTCCTGACTGGGGAAGAAAAATAGAATAGACCCAAGCGGATACCAAAAGCAAGGTGATGGCAGCGGCGTATCTGAAAAGGCTGCCATACAAAAAGCGTTGATTTTGCTTGGGTGTACCGGTTGTTTTCTCATCTCTTAGTTTGATGAATTTCCCCCAGGCTTCATTCTCATCCACGTCGCTTTTTTCCAGCAAGAGTTTGCCTGAGTTCCACACCCACTTTATTTCTTCAAATTGCTTTTTATTCTGAGGGTCACTTTCGATCCATTCCTGCACAGCTTTGGATTCCTCTATATCGCTTTCCTGAAGCAAATATTTGATCAATTTTTCTTCGTTTATGGTTTCCATAGCTTATAGATTTATCAGAAATAGTAAAAGCAAAGGAAGAAATTCGGCCAATTCTACCCGGAGTGTTTTCAGTGCTTTGCCCATATGTGCTTCCACAGTTTTGAGCGAAATCCCAAGCCGATTGGCTATTTCCTGATATTTCAATTCCTCAAATCTGCTGAGATTAAAAACCATTCGGCATTTTTCCGGTAGTTTTTCCAGCGCCAATTGAAACCGCTCATGCAACTCATTTTCTTGACCTCTGATCTGCTCGCCGATCTGCTCAGGTTTTCCCTGAGTCATTTCGTAATGCGCATGTTCCCAATGCTTTCGTTTCACTTTCTGATGGTTGATGTAGTTCAGACTGTCATGATACACAGCCCGGTAGAGATAAGCTTTTATGGAGCTGTTTATTTCAAGAGATTCCCGCTTTTCCCAAAGTTTTAGAAATACACTCTGAACGATTTCCTCGGCAGCTTCGGACTCTTTCAGTATAGCCGAGGCATACGCATGCAAAGGCTTAAAGTAAGTTTTGAACACGGTTTCAAATGCCTGTTCATCGACGAGTGTAAGTGTATTTGACGGCTGTGGTAGTTCTTCTGTCACCTGCGATTTTTGGATGCTTCATTGATAGGACAAGCTGAGCCGGTCTTACCCTTAGTGCCTTTGGTAAAATTATGAAAAAGCTGGAAGACCGAAGACGGTAGACGGGAGAATTAGTCTTCTGTCTTCAGTCTCCCGTCTTAGAACCTCACATTCAGACCTGCAGTGAATCCCAGAACAACTGATTGGTAGTTCTTTCTGGATTTCTCATCCCAAATCACCAATCCCGAGTGCTTGACTTTATCCAGATCATCTGAGTGGATATAGGAAAGATTTGGCCCTGCGAAGAGATGAATACGCTCGGAGATCTTCAGTGCAGGGAGCAATTGGAAACTGAACTTGGAGAATTCCTTGTCTTCAAAATCAGTCAGGTATTTGCTGACACCTTCCACATCCAGTCGAAAATTATTGCTTTCCAGTAGATTCCAACCCAAACCTCCTTCAAATCCATACGGCAAATCTGCTGCTTCAAAGTTGGTCCCCACTCCAAAAATTCCATACAAACGCTTGCCGCCCGAGCGAAAAGTAAGAAAGGAATTGAGGTTTTCGTCTATGGAAAGTCCCAATCTTTTGTCTCCGTTTTTCACGATGTTGATCAAACCTATGGTGAGATCGCTGCTGTCTGCTATATTGATCAGACCGATTTGCATGCCTTTGACAGTTTTAGCCCGGTTTACCAGTCCTGAGATCTGAATCCCGTCCACCTGATCAGCTACATTTGAGATTCCGGAGATTTGCATGCCCTTCACATTTTTGGCTACGGAGGAAATTCCCCCTACTTGTACCCCGTCTATTTCGGGTGAAATGTTGGCAATGCCCGCTACCTGAAGTCCGTTGACAGATCTAGAGATATTGGCAATTCCGGCCACCTGAAAACCATACACACTGTCAGCTACATTCGCGATTCCGACGAATTGGCCTCCTGTTACATTTTTGGCTGTATTGAACATCCCCGAAGCCTGAAAAGCTGAATTTCCCAAGTTTATATTGCCTACTCCTGCTATTTGAACGGATTTGGTAGCGTCAGCACTTTGGTTCAGGATGCCTGCCACTTGGACTCCGGTTACTTTTCCGGATACATTGTTCCAGAGACCGGAAATCTGAGCGCCTTGAAGATCCCCTCTGACTATACCTGCCAAACCATAGATCGCGGCGCCGGTTTCTCCCCCGGAAAGTCCCGTGAGTAAATGAAGGCTGAAGTCGTTGGTATAATCAGCCGCTGTCGTTCCGTGGGTAGAAACAGGATAAAATAAACCCAAATGGGCAGGGCTTTTCTCCTGAGCGTAAGAAATTGAAATTATTCCCAAGAAAAGGAATGAAAGTAGGGTGATTTTTAATTCTAAAGTTTTCATTGATTTGTTTGTAAAAGGTGTTTAGTTCCCGCAGAAAAGGTCGCTGATTGGCGAAGATTAAAGAGTTCATCTACCACGCTGTGTTTGTGCCGGCCTCTTCAGATAGCAGAAAGTTCTAATTCCTGCAGGCTCTTTTTGGTGAGCGTTATCCTGCTTCTCCAGAAGCTGGATTTAATTCCCGCTTTTTCCTATTTGTACCTGCCGCGTCGATTGGTCGGAAGGCCAACTGCATGAATGTTTTTTAGCAAAGGATCAATCAAGCAGCAGAGCAATCAATTGTGAAGGGGCGCTGATTTGGATGATTTTATGGTCATCGAGTTCCTTTTTGAGTGCATACTCCAGCTCGAAAATCAATCCATTCAGGAAGATTTTATCCATTTGGAGGTCGAAGATGAAGTGGTCGTGTTTTCGTGCTCCGGTCAATACGATTCCGTATTCGCCAAAAACTTGGGTGATTTTTCGGAGTTGGTTATATTTTCCCATTCTGTCGTTTTTTGTGGTGTCGTATTTATGACAGCGGTGGCTGGGATTACCCTTAGTTGGAGATGAAAAAAAGTAAAATTAAACCGCAAAGCACACAGAGGTTTTCGCAGAGAGCCGCAAAGAACAGTTCATTAAGAAAAAATACCTCGAACCTTAAAATATCAGTTCAAGCAAGCTTTGTAACTTTTCCAAAGTTTCCAACTTTGGAAAAGTTAATTTTTGAATTTGATTAAACTACAACCCTGAAGCTACTGATTTTAAGCCTCTTTCATTGATCAGTGATTCTCTTACTTTAAGCTTTCTAAACGCCTGAATTGGATCAATTGCGCCGCCTGATCTGCGAATGGCTTCGGCAAGCAAAGGACGAAGATCTGTCCTATAGGCATCCTGCAAAATTTCCTGGGCTCCCGTCACGTCATGAATTTCCTGTGCTGCTTCTAAAGATTTGCTGTCCACTAATAGAGCTTGTACATAAGCGAGCTTGATTGCCTGGACGGATTGGATCAGGTCTTCCATAGGATCCTTCAGATTATGGCTGGCATCGATCATCCAGGAAAGTGGCGGATTTTTTGTCTCCTCAAAACCTTTCACCAGCTCCTGAAAAATCAAAAATAACTGGTATGGCTTGATGCTGCCCACGGTCAGATCATCATCTCCATATTTGGAATCGTTGAAATGAAAACCGCCCAATTTTCCTTCTGTCATCAGGGTAGCCACGATCTGTTCTATATTTGTATTGGGCAAATGGTGACCTAGATCCACAAGTGTATATGCTTTTTTGCCCAGCTTATTTGCCAATAGAAAGGAAGTTCCCCAATCCTGTATGACCGTGCTGTAGAAATAAGGTTCATAGGGTTTGTACTCTATAAGAAGCTTCCAGTCTTCAGGCACGAATTTGTAGATTTCCTGTAGAGACAAATGCGTGTTTTCCAGAGATTTTCTGAGGCTATGCTGACCGGGAAAACTGCTTCCATCTGCCAACCAGACTGTCAATGCTTTGGAACCCAATTTCTCTCCAATCTCAATTACCTGCTTATTGTGCTCCACAGCCAACTCACGAACGGCGGATTCAGAATTGGCCAAGGAACCGAATTTGTAACTATTTTCCTGATTGGCTTGGTCTTGAAACGTATTTGAATTTACGGCATCAAAGCCGATTCCTACTTCTGAAGCACTTTCTTTAATGGATTGGTAATCATTGGGTATATCCCATGGTATATGAAGGGAAACTGCATTGCTGGATTGATTAAGGGCATGAAGGATTCCAACATCCTGAATTTTCTGAATCAAGGTCGCCGGTTCTCCACCGCCTGAGAATCGTCCAAACCGGGTTCCGCCGGTTCCCAGCGCCCAACTCGGGATGGCTATTTGCAATTGCTGAAGTTTGGAAATCAGCTCTTCTACCTTGTAGCCTTTCCTGTCCAGGCTTGCTGCCAGAAATTCAAAGTTTCTGGCATGCTCACTTAATTTTAATAAATTCTGATCTTGTATTTGATCTGGTGTAAGTTTCATAGGCTTATTTTTTAACCGCTAAGGACACGGAGAGTGACACAAAGGGCACAGTTACGTTGTTATTCAAAATTGAGTTGTCCTGACTGTTGTTGTCCTGCTTCTCCAGAAGCTGAACTATATTTTGGTTGTTTCCCGCAGATTTTCACAGAAAAGGTCACTGATTATAAATATTCTTAGCAGTTGGGCTTTAATGATAGATGCCTGGCTTATCCAGAAGTAGGACTTTATTTTTTTTTAATATGTATATCCGCTTTTCTTCCAGTAAAACAATAAAAGCATAATAGGATTCGGAAAACACTAGCGTCAAGGTTACTTCGGTCACCCGTCTTCGGTCTTCCGTCCAGTAAAGCAAAGAGAATAGGGGTACCGGCATCATTACGGATAATCACATTTTTTAATATGATTATCCGCTACTTTGCCAGTAGGGTTGAATTCCCGCAATTATCAGTCGGTCAAAGAGTCTTTCCCCAAAATATCTACGGTTGAGCTTGT
>NZ_JAVDWS010000028.1:0-58331 GCF_031457395.1 Algoriphagus sp. 4150 | reverse complement strand
AAGATTTATCCGGTTGATTTCTACGAAAATGGTGGATGCCGGGATTTATAATCATGCCCCTGTGTGTCGCGCTCCCGTCATGGATATTTCATCTGATTATTTTTTGATTTTTAAAGGACAGATAGCCGGTTCCGTCCGCCGCGGCGGATCGGGAGAATCTCGCATGGCTTATAATCATCCCGATGTGTGATCCCGTAGGTACGGAATCATGCCTATCTGGCCACAGGCAGGCTCAATTTCTCTGTTCTTTTGCCTTGACGCAAAAGAACCAAAAAGTCAAGACGCCAGCAAAGCTTCACCCCGCAGCCCAGCCGCCTGGCTCGCTGCTGCGTCACCCCTCCCCGCCCTAAAAACAAGCGATCTTGCTGATGCGGTGTCTTTCGGCATCTAAACATCCCCCTCCCGAAGCAAGTTTGGGACAAGTTGTGTGTTCCTTAGGTACAGAATCATGGGTATTTTATCTGTTTATATTTTGTTTTAAAGGTCATAACCTGTCCCGTGACAAAGGAGACGGGAATCTTTCAAGTTCCACCGCTTTTTTCTAGTTGTCAAAATTCACATTGATAAAGGTGGCCACCCCAAATCTCACACCGCCCCGTTGGAAATCGGTATTCTCGAATCCTGCTCCCATTTCCAGCCTGAAGATTCTAAACAGATTATCCAAGGAATACCCAACTTCCCAGTAATGTGGGGAATTGTCTGTCTTTAAATAATTAAAGAAAACATTCTCTCTCAATCCCGAAAATCTCAGCATAGGCAACTGCGTGAAAATAAATTTTCTAAACTGATAATGTACAATTCCGGAGAAATACGTCGAATTGGTGCTGTATTTATAATAATCCATAAAGCGGTAATTCGATGCGGGACCGAAATTCGAGAAGATCGTTCTATTTCCTCCAAAATGCTGGAAATCGGGAAAACACACCTTATCATTCGACAAGAATGAACCGGCTGAAAGATTAAAATCCAGTTTACCACTGACACCAAATGTATAATTATGCTGAACGCCCAATTCCAGGTGATCAAAATCAGCAGCAGCTCCGTCACCGCTTATGCCGCCAAAAGCTTTATTATAGGTGACTTTGACCAAAGGCGACCTATCCGTTATAGCATATTTACGCCCGTTTCTAATCCCGTATTTAATCCCCGGCCGCCATTCTAGCTCAGTATTCAATTTGAGAATATCATGATTGTTAAAAGAGCTTGGATCAGTTTCTACATTTTCCGGTTGGTTGGGAGTGTATTCCCGGCCCGGTTTATTATAGATGCTGTAATTGTTCGTATTGAATAATTCCCTTCGGTGGGCATAGGTCATATTTACTCTATATGTAATACCTCCATTGACCCGATGTGCCCAGTAAGCCTGGGCAAAATCCTGCTCATACAGCTTCATGTAATTCTGTCTGAAAAACTGGGAGTACAAAGCATTCACTTGCTCATTGATAGGTTCTCCACCATTGAATTGATAAATGTACCTTCCCCCTTTTACACCAAAAGTAGTTCCCGAAACCGGCAAGGTGCTAGACCATCGGAAATCCACTTTTCCATAAAAGCGATCGCTGGAAAACCCATACCTGAGTTCAGGTTCTATATTGAAACTTTTGCGAAGCACACTCACACTATCAGCCAACTTGGTTGATGATTCTTTTCTATAGAATAACCCCATTCCCAGCTTGAAGCCTTCGACAGTGTTAAAGGAGGTCTTGGTCCAATTTTCCTTGAACCCTATAGAAACTCCCTTCCCTAGGCTATAGGAGGCTCCATTCATAAAATCAAGCGGCTTCAATTTGCTTTTTGCCTTCTTGGCTATAGAATCCACATCACTCATCTTGGCTACTTCCACCGTGGCCAAACTATCATCCCGCTGATATCCCTGAATCTCACTCTTCGTCAACGGCACAGGGCGAATACTATCCCAGTACGCCTGATTGTACTTTTTCGCCATTGAATCCACTTCATAGTAGGTTTCTTGGACTATCTCAGGTTCCTTCTGCTCTTTCAGAGATTGCTTTTCATATTCATTGATCAGCTTGCGGTACTCCTTCCGTGTCTTGGGTTCTTCCTTGGCCAGCTGCTCCAATGCTGAAAGAGATTTATCAAATTTCACCGCTTCATCGGGAATCGCCTGTACTTTTTCATCGATGATTTCGGGTACAATTTCCAAATCAGGATTCAGTTCTATTTCATATTCACGGGTAGAAGCCAGATATTTGAAATTCCCCTCAAAACCAAAAATCTTTCCTCCGAAATCGTAGGTATGTGTCAGTGGCATCCAGACATTCTCGGCCACCGGAGCATATTGCTGCTTTGCCTGAATCTGAAAGCCCAGCAAGGATGTCTGAAGATTCAAACTATGAATTGCCCACAAATCCTCTATTATATAAATGAACCCTTCGAACACCTGCTCTCCACGGGACCGCGGAGTCACTTTAATTTTGTTTACTACCACATTCTGGTCTAGAAAACTTCCTTCGTACCGGAACTTGTAATACTGGAAAGCAGCTCTGGAAAGGGGCGAAATGATCCCGTTAATTTTTTCCTGATAAAAAGTAGTCTGAATGTAAGGTGCAGGGGAAGTGGATTGATTGTCTCCATTTGTACGGATTGATATTACCTTTTCCTCCACTTTATTGGGTTGGGTAAAGGTGATTCTCGACACAGATTCCGAAGTGTAATCCTCATTGAGTTTGAGACCTTCTTTTTCTATGGTTTTCCTGAGAAAGAAAGGTGCATCTGTCAATTTCCCCGTCCCTTTGAGATAAACGGACATGCTATACTTCTGAATCTGAAGCCTGTGATATTTGGCTTTGGCGATTGCTTTACGCATTATAGTCAATGCAGGGTCTTCTGCCCCTGCCCTTACTTCCACTTCTGCCAAAGTGTATTCCTGTGGCTCCATCACAAAATCCTTAGTAGTCCATTCATCTGTCACGATGATAGTTTCGATTTGGGATTTGTAGCCGAGAAATTGAACCAACACATCATATATCCCCTTGGGAAGCTTGTACTCATAATTCCCTTCCTCATTGGTGGGTACGCCATCGCCAAGATTACGTATGTAGACTGATGCATAAGCCAGAGGTTCACCATCTGAAGATTTCACTTTCCCTCTGATCCCTTGAGCTGTTGAATGATTGCTAAAAAATACCCCCAATAAAGAAACACATAAGACAAGGGCTAATTGTAGTCGTTTTTTCATAAAAGTCGGTTTGTAGCTCAAGATAAACAGCTTTTCAAAAAACGACTTTATCCGGGTTTAGTTTTAAGATGATTTAGCAACAAAATCAGGTGGTATTCTACCTGGTCGGGTGTCCAAATAGCTTGAATAAAGAGTTCAGTTGCATTTCTTATAAAGGATTTTTTCCGCTATACACCCTGTCTTCCCTAAAATTTTTACAAATGAATTGAGTAGTGAAAATCCCCCTTTAACGAAACGATTGTTTTTTTAATCTTTTTAAAAAAAACTCCATTTCATGCCTTTTCAAAAATGGAAAACGATTTCCATTGACATAATGATAGAGAACCAGTGTTATAATTGCCGAATTCTTAAAATTTACATTATTCTGTTAAACCATTTTCTTCAATAATCATTTTGATAAAATGTTAAGAATTGCAAAATTAAAATTAATGCCAGACTTTAGACTCGAAATAACATAGTCCATACTTATTTCAACCTAATCAAACAATCAACCCTATGCAAAACTATTTACTGAAACAAAAGACGTTTCTACTTGCATTGGCGCTAATTTTCTGCGCCACACTTGTAGCAAACGCCCAGAGCAGAACCGTCACCGGTACAGTTATGGATCCTGCCTTTGGAGAGCCTGTACCCGGAGCAACTGTGGTAGTCAAGGGCACTACCCGTGGGACCGCCACCGATTTGGATGGGAAATTCACCATCGACCTACAGGCCGGTGACCAAATACTTGTTATCTCCTTCGTTGGCTATTTACCCCAAGAAGTCGAGGTCGGTAACCAGACAGACCTAACAATCAATCTAAGAGAGGATATTCAAAGTCTGGAAGAAGCAGTTGTAATCGGATATGGCACACAAGACAAAAAGGAAATCACTTCTGCAGTGGTTGGAGTCAAACCTGAAGATTTTAACCGAGGTAACATTGTCAATCCTGCTCAACTGTTACAGGGTAAGGTTGCCGGGCTGTCCATCACACGTCCGGGAGGAAATCCTAATAGTGGTTTTGAAGTTAGACTTAGAGGTCTTTCTACCTTTGGAGCCAATTCCTCTCCCTTGATCGTGTTGGATGGAGTAATCGGAGCGTCTTTAGAGAATGTTGATCCAAATGACATTGAGTCCATAGATGTACTGAAAGACGGATCTGCAGCAGCTATTTATGGAGCTAGGGGCTCATCCGGTGTTATTTTGGTCACTACCAACAAAAAGAATAACCGGGAAGGGACCACCAATGTATCGATCAATACCTACGGGACTATAAACCAAGCCACCAATCTAATCCCTACACTTTCCGTGGAGGACTTTATCCAAAGGGGCGGGACGGATTTTGGAAGCCGCACTGATTGGAGAGGCGAAATGCTCAGCGACTCTTTTTCCTCTTCTACGAGTGCAAGTATTTCTGGAGGATTCAATAACACAAATTACTTGGCCTCGGTCAACTATCGTGATAACCAAGGAGTAATAAAAGGAGTGGAGAATAAGCGTCTGAATGCAAGACTAAACTTACGACAGGGTGCATTAGACAATAGACTGAGATTCAACATCAACCTTTCTGTAACAAACGAGGATCAAGAAAGGGTAAATAATGACGCATTCAGATATGCGACCATTTACAACCCTACTGCCCCTATTTTTGAAGATTCCGAAGATTCCGACAGATTCGGCGGCTATTTCCAGCGCTCCATTACGGATTACTTTAATCCAATTGCTCTTGTCAATCAGCAAAAGTTTGTAAGTGAGATTAAGTCCTCACTTTTCTCTACCTTAATAGAATATGATATTTTGGATAAACTTACGCTTTCTGCACAATTTTCCCAGGATACCCGAAATGAACTTAATGGTAATTTTTGGTCAAAACAGGATTTTGCCGTAGGCTTTGGCGCAAATGGATCAGCACAACGTACCACCAATGATAGACTTCGGCAAATATTTGAATCAACACTACGATACGAGTATGATTTCACTAATAATCTAAATATGGCACTTCTTGGTGGTATAGGATTCCAATCCACCAAAAACCAAGGGTTTAATGCAAGATCCCGACAATATCTTTTTGATACGGGGTGGGACAATCTCGGGGGGGGGTCTATCCGTGTAGGTAATAATACAGAAATGTCATCCTATGCCAATGAAGATCAATTGAATTCTCTATTCGGTAGAGCAAACTTCAACTACAGAAACACCTTCTTTTTCTCGGCTTCGGTAAGAGCGGAAACTTACTCAGGTTTTGGAGCCAACAATCAAACAGGGGTTTTCCCGGCATTTAGTTTGGGGACTGATTTCAAAAGACTATTTGATTTAGGCATTGTAAGCCAGTTAAAGCCCAGAGTCTCATTTGGTGTGACTGGAAATCTACCTCCATCTCCTACTCTTGCTATAGGTGCATATACCAACGGCAACCGAATAGACCTAGACGGGGATCCGCAAACAACCAATGATGTATATGTAGGCATAGTGCAAGGTTCCAACCCAAACCGTGATTTGAAATGGGAAAGTAAACAAGAGTTGAATTTCGGTATCGATTACGGACTATGGAACGACAAAGTAACAGGTAGTGTAGATTATTACATCCGAAATATTTCTGATTTGCTTTTCAATGTCCCTGTATCCCCTGGCACACCAAATCAATTTGATCCGGGCAGGTTCAATACCGTTGCTTCCACCTGGGTGAATTTAGCAGATCTCCGGGCTGCAGGTTTTGAATTTGCTTTAGGTGTCAACTCCATTAATCTTGGCAGGGTTAATTGGACTCCAAATGCAAACTTCACAATTTATGATAAAACGACCATCAAAAGTTTCTCCTCTGGAGATCTTGGTTTCGACGAGCTTCGCTACGCCACCCCTGGTTCTCCGGGACAAAACAGTAACCCAATTATTTACAACAGAGTAGGTCAGACCTTAGGAGATACCTACGGACCAATTCTGCAAGGATATACTGAAGATGGGGATTACATTCTTTCTACAGAAAACCCGGATGAATTTGAGAAAGTCGGTAATGGACTGCCTAAAGGAGAATTTGGCTTTGCCAACAGGTTCGCTTATAATTCATGGGACTTCAGTTTCTTCCTTAGGGGTGTCTGGGGGCATACCTTATACAATTCTTATAGAGGATTCTATGAAAATGCAGACGGGGGATCAAATGCATACAATTCTGTAATCACAGATAAAACTCCAACTAATCCATTGGTAACAGCTGCCCCCACTTATAACAGTTCCTATGTGGAAGATGCGTCTTTTGTAAGATTGGACAATTTAGAATTAGGGCATAATTTCAAGACCAACTCCAAAAATATCAGCTCTTTGAGGCTCTATTTCGCAGCTCAAAACCTATTTACCATCACAGGATATACAGGAATAGATCCTGAGGCCCGACTTACTGATGCCAACAATGACGATGGTTTCACCTCAGCCCTTTCACCAGGAATCGAACGAATGAACACCTACTTCCAGGTAAGATCTTTCACTTTAGGGCTATCTCTTAATTTCAAATAATTAAAAATCACATAGCTATGTCTAAACATATAAAAAACATATTTCTTGGGAGCCTAATTCTGCTTATGGGAGCTTGTTGGGAGCTAGACCAAGAAGTTCTGGATGGCGTCACTCAGGAGCAAGTGAATAATAGTACAGACCCGAATCTGATCCCAGTATTGAAAGCCTCCGCTTATTCTAGAATCATAGGAAGCTGGGGGGCAAATGAAGGCATTTGGTCTCTTCATGAGGTATCGTCCGACGAAGTTGTTGTACCTACACGCGGTCCGGATTGGCAAGACGGTAATGCATGGGTGCGACTTCACCGTCATACCTGGGAACCTTCTGAACCATCAATTAACAATACCTGGAACTACTGTTATACGGCTATTGGTGAAATCAATAACCTTATGGTACAGTACCCAACTTTCCCTGAATTGAAAGCAGAACTATCGGTATTGAGGGCACTTGTGTATTCATGGCTTATAGATGTCTATGGGAATGTACCCATATCCACAGAAGATGATCTTGGATCCAATCCAACCAATAATTCTAGACAAGAGGTATTTGACTTCATAGAAAAGTCCGTAAAAGACAATATTGACCTACTGATCAAAGAGGATCAAAAAACTGTTCTAAATTATTATTCTGCCCAAGCAATTTTGGCAAAACTATACATAAATGCAGAAGTCTATACCGGTACTCCAAGATGGGCAGAGGCTGAAGCAGCAGCAGATGAGATCATTTCAAGTGGTGTTTATTCATTAACATCTAACTACTTCGCCAACTTTGCCACCAATAACGCCGGTTCTTCCGAAAATATACTGACACTGCCTTATGATGAGAACAATGCTACGGGATTCAACCTTTCTATGATGACTTTGCATGCGTTAAATCAGCAAACCTACAATTTGCAAGAACAACCTTGGAATGGCTATGCTTCTCTGGAAGAATTCTATAATACGTATGACGAGAATGATTTAAGAAAGGATAACTTCATAGTTGGACCACAGTTTTCCTCCACCGGTGCTAGATTGAATGACGCTTCATTTGAACCGGAAGATCCGGATGGGGCTCCCCTTACATTTACGCCAAAAATCCGGGAACTTACTCCTAAAGCCTTGCGACAAGACGGAGCAAGAATCGGCAAATTTGAATTTGCGCGAGGGTCAAACAGTAACTTAAGCAATGACTACCCTCTTTTCAGATATGCTGATATTATGTTAGTGAGTGCTGAGGCAAAATTCAGGCAGGGCAACACCGCTGAAGCTACCGAAATCGTCAATCAGATCCGCGCTCGTGCAGATGTGCCACCATTTGCAAATATGACTCTAGAAGATCTTTACAATGAAAGAGGAAGGGAAATGTTTGCAGAAGCTACAAGAAGGACCGACCAAATACGTTTTGGGAAATTTAATCAGGCATGGTGGGAGAAAGCTCCTTCTCAACCATTTAGAAATATCTTTCCAATTCCGCAAAATCAGATTAATGCCAACCCTAATCTGACACAAAATCCAGGGTATTAATAAAGTTTTGGAATGCATTGAAAAGGGAGTATACTTTAAAAGTATGCTTCCTTTTTTCATCTGTTCATAATTTGTTTTAAGAGGTCAGATGGAATCTCGCATTACAGATAATTATCCCTCTGTGTGTTCCCATAGGTCCGGGATCATTCCTGTCTGCGTCATGCAGGCTCGATTTCATAAAATCACATGCCTCACAAATTTCACTTCGTGCTGTTTATCTTCGTTTTGGCTTCTTGTGCTAAAGAAACGCCCAAACAAAAGACTCTTTTTCAGCTATTGAGTAGTGAAGAAACCGGGGTGCATTTTAGAAATGACCTATCGTACACAGAACATATAAATCCTTACACATTCCGGAATTTCTATAATGGAGCCGGGGTAGCTCTTGTGGATATTAATCAAGATGGGCTGATCGATATTTTTTTTGCAGGTAATCAGACCTCCAATAAGCTCTACCTCAATCAGGGGGGTATGAAATTCAAAGATATTACCGCTTCAGCCGGCTTGGAAAGCACAGGTCTATGGTCCACAGGAGTAAGCATTGCTGATGTGAATGGCGATGGACTTCCCGATATCTATGTTTGTAAATCAGGGCCCCTCGGCGGAGAAAGAAGATACAATGAATTATTCATAAACAATGGGGATCTAACTTTCTCGGAACAATCCGTCGCTTATGGACTTGATGAAATAGGACTCTCCCAACATGCAGTATTCTTTGATTTTGATAAGGATGGAGACTTAGATCTGTACTTACTCAGCAATTCCCCAAGATCGGTGGGGATTTACGATCTCAGGATGGGTCAGAGAGAGATTCGCGATCAAGAAGGGGGCAACAAACTTTTCAGAAATGATGGTGGGAGCTTTACAGACATCAGTGAAGAGGCAAATATATACGGAAGCAGCATCGGCTATGGACTTGGAGTAACTGTGGCCGACCTCAATCAGGATACTTGGCCAGATTTATATGTCTCTAATGATTTCTTCGAACGGGATTACCTCTACATCAACAATCAGGATGGCACCTTTACAGAGGTTCTTCCGACACTTATACCAGAGACGAGCCTAGGATCTATGGGAGCTGACATTGCAGATCTAGACAATGATTTGCGTCCTGACATCTTTGTGACAGAAATGCTTCCTGCAGCACTTGAGCGAATCAAAACCAATACACCGCTGGAAGATTGGGACAAATATCAAGCAAATATAAATGCCGGATATCACCGTCAATTCACTAGAAATACACTACAAAGAAACCTTGGAGCTGATCCCACGACCGGATTACCGGTGTTCGTTGAAGTAGGAAGACAAGCGGGGGTAGAAGCTACAGATTGGAGTTGGGGAGCTTTGATCTTCGATGCCGACAATGACGGATTCAAGGATATTTTCGTCGCAAATGGTATAGTCAAAGACTTGACAGATTTTGATTACGTGGATTACTATTCCCACAATCAAGATAAAATCGCAGGGAACAAACGTGACTCCACTTTGTTGATCAACATGATCGATCAATTCCCCTCCAATCCCCAGCAAAATTACCTTTTTAAGAACCTGGGAAATTGGCAATTCACCAACATTGCAGACAAATCCGGGCTTTCTGACCTAAGTTTCAGCACTGGATCGGCCTACGGTGATTTAGACAATGACGGTGATTTGGACTTGGTAGTAAACAATCTTAACGGTGAAGCATTTATTTATCAAAACAACACCAATGAACTTAGCCTTGGAAGCTATATCCAACTAGATCTTGGACAGAACTTCGGAGCGCAGGTAACTTGCTATGTGGGCACTAATTCTTACTACCAAGAATACCAACCCGTCAAAGGGTACATGTCTTCCGTGGATCCCCGGTTACATTTTGGACTGGGTGATGCGACCACAATTGATTCAATCCAAATCCTCTGGCCCAGTGGGCGTCAAAGCTTATTGAAAGCTGTAGCAGCTAATCAACTAATTACTCCTTCACCTGAAGAGAATAATGAAGTAATTACTCCAGTCCCCCGTGGTGCCACTATTTTCACCCCAGCCAATCTATCTATTCCTTTCATACATAAAGAAAACAATTTCATTGATTTTGATAGGGAAAGACTTCGATTCTGGATGATTTCCAATGAAGGGCCCAAAGCGGAAAAGGCAGATATCACTAGTGATAATCTGGAAGACATTTTTATTCCGGGCGCCAAAGGTCAAGCATCCTCACTAATGATCCAATCTACTCCGGGTAATTTCTCCGCTTCAAATCAAACCCTCTTTGACAAGGACTCCCTTGCGGAAGATGTGCTAGGTCATTTCTTTGATGCCAATGGAGATGGGCTACAAGATCTTGTCATAGGGGCTGGGGGAATTGAATTCGCAGACCTTTCTCCCTATTATAGAGACCGCTTATACCTAAATAGAGGAAATGGCACATTTGCCAAATCCGATCAGTTATTCTCCCCAAAGCCTACTGCATTTCTTATATCCACCGATCTTGATGGAGATGGGGATGAAGATCTGATTATTGGCTACCGATCCGTCCCTTTCGCATACGGAATCCCAACCGGAATAGAAATCTGGCATAATGACGGAAAAGGAAACTTCATCAATGAATCCAATTCCTATAACAAAGAACTCGGATCACTCGGCATGCTCACCGATGCCCAATGGGCAGATCTAGACCAAGATGGCAGTATGGAATTAATTCTCTGTGGAGAGTGGATGCCTATCCGGGTTTTTTCGTTTATAAATGACGATTTCGTTGAAACATCATCGGCATTCAATTTTCAAAATACCTCCGGTCTTTGGAACACCCTTGTCGTAGAAGATCTAACAGGAAATGGATTTCCTGATATTTTTGCAGGCAACCTTGGTCTTAACACCCGCTTGCACACGTCTCCAGAAGATCAACTTCGATTGGTCATCAACGATTTTGATCAAAATGGCTCTATTGAACAAATCTTGGTTTCTCACAAATCAGGAAGATCAATTCCCTGGGTCATGAGGAATACGCTCCTAAAACAATTACCTAGCCTCCGCAAACAGCTGTCAACGTATGCTTCTTACCGGAATAAATCCCTAGAAGAGCTTTTCCCAGAGAATATTTTCTCAAAATCCATAACTTTAACCGTTGACAGACTAGAATCTACACTTTGGGTTAATCAGGGAGATGGCACGTTTAAAGAGGCGCATCTCCCACAGGAGATCCAATCCTCCCCTATTTACTCTATAGAAAAAGGACTCTCGCACCAAGGCAAAAAGCTAATCATAGTAGGAGGAAATCAAAGTAGAATCAAACCGGAGCTTGGAAGTCAACTGGGAAGCTATGGATGGGTCATGCAGCAAAATGCTGATGGGGAATGGATTGTTTTGTTACCGGAAGAAAGCGGAATAAAAGTAGATGGAGAAATCCGGAGTATGCTTCAGCTAACAATAAATAAAAAAACACACGTAGCAATATTTAGGTCGAATGACAAACCGGTTATTTATGAAATCCGCTAGCGCACTTCTGCTTGCCTGCTTAATTTCTACTTTGCTTTCATGCAAAACAGAATATCAAAAGCTGGAAGAAGATGAACTCTCCTCAGGGAAAGTGGAAAATGAGTTGTATCTGGGATTAGAACTCGGAATGACAAAAAAACAATTTTATGAAACTTGCTGGGAGCTCAACCATAAAGGAATCCTAACTAATGGGCCGTCTGAACTTTCCGTAGAATATAGTCTAAAAATGCCTTCAGATAAACCCGCCAAGATGAGGTTTTACCCAAAATTCCATAAGGATAAAATTTACCTTATGCCAATTGAATTCTCCTATGACGGATGGGCTCCATGGAATGAAGATCTAAATGCAGACAAACTTCTGGAAGATACAATTAACCTCTTTGAAGAATGGTATGGCAAAGGATTTATTGAAGTATCAAATAAAGACCGTTCTCAAGTAGCTTTCGTGAAAATGGATGGAAACAGGAGAATCCGGGTTTTTAAGAAACATTTATCAAGCGTAAGGGCAGAAATAGTTGATCTGCCTGTTCAGAAAATGACAGAATGAGCTTATCCATGAGAAGTACGATACAAGCCCTGGTATTTGCGATGCTTTTGTCCTGTCAAAATACCCAAGAGACTGTTAAGACAACTCTCTTCGAATCCTTGAGTCCGGAATCCACCAGAGTTGACTTTATAAATGAGCTTCTTTTTGATGAAGAGTTTAACATCTTTACCTACCGGAATTTCTACAATGGAGGAGGGGTAGCACTTGGTGATGTCAACAACAACGGACTGTTGGACATTTACCTCACTTCAAACCTGGGCGAAAATAAATTATATCTTAATAAAGGCGACTTTCAGTTTGAGGATATAACAGATAAAGCAGGGGTAGCCGGCACCCGGGCTTGGAGCACTGGAGTAGCTATGGCAGATATTAATGGCGATGGTTTTCTGGATATTTATGTGTGCAATTCAGGTGATATTTCCGGAGACAATAAGCAAAATGAGCTCTTTATCAACCAAGGAGACGGCACCTTCACGGAGCAAGCCGAAGCATACGGGCTCGCTGACCAAGGGTTCTCCACCCATGCGGTTTTCTTTGATTACGATAAGGACGGTGACCTTGACGTCTACCTGCTGAACAACAGCTATCAAGCGATCGGCAGCTTCAACAAAATGCAAAATGAACGCCCAAAGCGGGATTCCGTGGGCGGAGACAAGCTTTTCAGAAATGATAATGGGAAATTTACAGATGTCAGCGAAGAAGCCGGGATCTACGGATCCATCATTGGATTTGGATTAGGGATTACCATTGGCGATGTAAATCAAGATTCCTGGCCTGATATTTTTATTTCCAACGATTTCTTTGAAAAAGACTACCTCTACATCAACAATCAAGACGGCACGTTTACAGAATCTCTGGAAAGTTCTATGCGTTCCATCTCAGCAGCATCCATGGGGGCTGATATCGCTGATATCAACGGGGACGGATTGCTGGATATTTTTGTGACCGATATGCTTCCAGAGCCTCAGGCACGGCTAAAGCAAGTGACGACTTTCGAAAACTGGGACAAATTCATGTTCAATAAAGCCCATGGCTATCATTACCAATATTCCCGCAACATGCTCCATATCAATAATGGAGATGGAACATTCAGTGAAATGGGAAGACTTGCCAATGTAGAAGCCACAGATTGGAGCTGGGGAGCCTTGATTTTTGACATGGACAATGACGGCAGACGTGACCTATTCGTCGCCAATGGGATTTATCAGGACATTACTGACTTGGATTACCTGAACTTCATAGATAATGAGGAAACCAAAATCAAAATCATATCGAAAGATGGCGTGGATTACAAGGCATTAGTCGATCCTATTCCCATCACTCCTATTTCAAATTACGCATTCCGAAACCTCGGGGATTTGAAATTTGAAAATTCCTCCAGTGCATGGGGGCTGGGAGAGCCCATCCATTCCAACGGTGCGGCATATGGAGACCTGAATAATGACGGTACGCCCGACTTGGTGGTCAACAACGTCAATAAGCCTGTCAGCATATTCAAAAACCGGGGAAGAGAGTTCAATCCTGAATACCATTCCCTTCAAATACAACTGATCGGAAAAGGTAAAAACACACAAGCTATAGGAGCGCAGCTCAAGGTTTTTGCAGGAGACAAAACTTTCTATGCAGAACAGATGCCAAATCGGGGTTTTCAATCTTCCGTGGATCCTAAGCTTATGATAGGTTTAGGAAATATAAAAACCATAGATCAAGTCAAAGTTCTGTGGCCGGATGGCAGTATCTCTGAAGTCGAAAATATCCCGGCTGATGAATTACTCACAATAAAATGGGAGGAGTCTAGGCTGTTGGCCGAAAACGAAAGCTTTTTCGCCAAACCACAAGCTGCCTTCTTCCAAAAAGAGGATAATGCAAACATAGAATTCGCCCATGAAGAAAATCCAATGGTGGATTTCGACAGAGATCGGCTGACATTCCATATGTACTCTACCGAGGGTCCTGCCTTCGCAAAAGCAGATGTAAACGGGGATGGAATTGATGACTTATATTTTGGCGGAGCCAAAGGCTTCTCGGCGAAACTTTACCTGGGATCAAAATCAGGAAAATACCTGTTATCCCCTCAATCCGTATTTGAAGACGATGCTATCTCAGAGGATATAGATGCTGTATTCTTTGATGTAAATGGAGATGGAAACAAAGATTTACTGGTCGTATCCGGAGGAAATGAATCCGGACTGGGCTCACCCGAGCTTACAGATAGACTGTATCTGAATGATGGAAAAGGCAATTTCGCCAAAAGCAGACAAACCGGCTTCAATTCTAACCGGGGTAGCAGTTCGGTAGTACAGGTGCTAGACCTGAATGATGACGGAGCACCGGATTTGTTTATTGGAGGGCGATTGGTTCCTTTTGTGTATGGTGCTCCTGCGAGTAGCAGCATCTGGATCAATGACGGCCAAGGTAATTTCACAGATCAAACCGCCTCTTTTGCTCCGGAAATGAAAGAAATAGGCATGGTCACCGATGCCAAAGTGGTCGATTGGGACAATGACGGCAGAAAAGATCTTGTTCTTGTAGGCGAGTGGATGGCCCCTATTTTCTTTAGAAATACCGGTTCCAAACTTGAAAAAATCGAAATGCCGGAATTGCAAAATCTGAAAGGATGGTACAGAACTTTGGAAATAGCTGATCTGGATGGAAATGGATTGCCTGATTTGATTTTGGGAAATAATGGCCTGAACTCACGGTTTAAGGTTTCTGAAAGTAATCCGGTAAGAATGTACTTAAACGATTTTGATCAGAACGGCTCTATTGAGCATATTTTCACCAGACAAGAAGGTGATGCACAAGTACCCTACACGTTGAAACATGAGCTGGAAAGGCAAATTCCTACTATAAAGAAGCGGTACATGCGGTACAGCAACTATAATAATCAAACGTTGACAGACATTTTCCCCAAAGAAATTCTGGATAAATCTATCATCAGCGAAATCAACAACCTAGAATCAGGAGTACTGATGAATGAAGGAAATGGAAAATTCACTTGGAAACCATTTCCCCGAATGGCCCAACGATCCTATATTTTTGCCATCCATGTCGCTGACTTGAATAAAGACGGAATTCAAGACCTTATCCTCGGCGGAAATTTATTCAATGCGAAGCCTGAAGTAGGCAAATACGACGCTAGCTATGGAGATGTACTTCTTGGCAAAGGAGATGGAACGTTTGAGTTTTGGTCCAATGCTGAGCATGGCCTTCAGTTGGAAGGGGACATTAGAGCCTTCGCGACTCTTGGAGATGGCAAGCTGTTAGTCGTAAAAAACAGTGCTGCCGCAGAAATCTGGAAATATTAAGATGAAGAAATTTTCTGTTGCATTTTTACTGGGGATAGGACTTGTTTTTTCGTGCAGGGAGAAAGAAGAAAAGCTCTTTGAATTAATGCCTTCAGAGGCTACAGGGGTTCAATTCGAAAACACGCTTATCTCATCAGATTCGCTGAATATTCTAGAGTATCTCTATTTCTACAATGGTGGTGGAGTCGCTGTGGGAGACATCAACAATGACGGCTTGGTGGATTTGTATTTCGCGGGAAACCAAACCTCCAACCGTCTATACCTCAACAAGGGCAATTTCCAGTTTGAAGATATCACGGAATCCGCAGGAGTAAGCGGAGAAGGAGGCTGGTCCACCGGTGTCACCATGGCCGACGTGAATGGAGATGGATTATTGGATATTTACGTGTGTCAAGTAGGGAATTACAAAAGTATAACCGGAAAAAACCGTCTATACATCAATCTGGGAGAGGGGAAATTTGAAGATCAAGCGGCAGCTTATGGGCTAGACTTCGTCGGATTTAGTACCCAAGCCGCTTTTCTGGATTATGATCAGGACGGAGATCTGGATATGTACCTATTGAATCACTCTATCAAATCTCCGGAAATTTTCGCTCCTGCAGATTCCAGAATCAATCCGGATGCCTTGGGCGATAAATTGTTTAAAAATCTGCTTTCGGAAGGGAAAGTTGGATTTGAGGATGTCACCGAAGCTTCGGGGATTTATTCAAGCATTTTAGGATTCGGACTTGGAGTCGGTATAGCAGACGTCAATGGGGATGGCTGGCCCGACATTTACATTTCCAATGACTTCACCGAGAATGATTACCTGTATATAAACCGGCAGGATGGCACATTCTTAGAATCTCTGGAGAACCTGATCTCCAATACCAGTCGATATAGCATGGGAAATGATCTGGCGGATCTCACCGGTGATGGATTGCCCGAGATCTTCACGACTGACATGCTTCCTATAGATCCTGAAATCTGGATGAAATCCGTAGGCGAAGACAAGCCTGAAGTCTATCAGATTAAAAAACAGTTTGGCTATGCCGACCAATACGTCCGAAATCATCTTCAACTCAATCAAGGAAAAGATGGGTTCAGTGAGATTGCGCTATTTTCCGGAATACATGCTTCAGACTGGAGTTGGTCGCCACTTATTTTTGACATGGACAATGATGGACTTCCTGATATCCATATTACCAATGGAATAGAAAAGCGACCAAATGATCTCGATTTCATCCAATATAATCAAAGTGGTGAGCCAAACTTAGCACCGAAAGACGTGCAGGCAAAACAGATTGAAATGCTTCCTACTGTCAAGCTGCCTAATCTTAGTTTTCAAAATCAGGGCAACTTAAAATTCACCGATCAGGCTATAGTCTGGGGGCTTGACCAGCCGAGCTATTCCAATGGTTCTGCATACGCAGATCTGGACAATGACGGAGACTTAGACCTTGTCATAAACAATCTGAATCAGCCTGCATTTATCTATCAAAATCACTCGGAGAAATCAGGCAATTCCTTTCTTCGAATCAACCTCAAAGCCGATGGAAACAATACCTTCGGAATGGGAGCAAAAGTGGGAGTGTATTTTGAAGGAAAAAGTTTATTTCAGCACTATGCAGGCAGTAGAGGATTTATGTCCGGCACGTCATCCACGCTGGTTTTTGGGTTGGGGGTAGCTCAATCCATAGATTCTGTCTCTGTAAATTGGCCAGATGGAGCAGCAGAGGTTTTTCGTGAAATTCCCATTAATCAAACCTCTAGCTTAACCCAAGGCACAGGACAAGGGCTTATAAAGGCAAAGCTACCTGAGAACTCTTTTACCTATCCGGAAATCTCTTGGGAACATCAAGAGAAAACCACGCTGGACGAAACGAAGCGGGAATACTTGATTCCAAAAAGCTTTGCGAGTATGGGCCCTGCATTGGCAGTAGGGGATGTAAACGGGGACGGCCTTGAAGATATCTATGTGGGAGGTGCCCAAGATCACGCAGGTGCTTTGTTTCTTCAGCTTCCTGACGGGAAATTTGAAGAAAAGGAAAATGGCATCTTTATTCAGTTCTCCAAAGCAGAAGATGTAGTGGCCGCATTTGCGGACTTCAATGGAGACGGAGATCTTGACTTGTATGTCGGTAGTGGGGGCAACGAACATCCTAGCGGTACACTTTTCAACTTCGACCGGCTTTTCTTTGGGGATGGGAAAGGCAATTTCAGGTTCAGCCCTATGTCTCTTCCCAAAATAGGAGAAAACACGTCCACACTTGCGATTCACGATATAGATGAAGATGGGGATTTGGACATCTTTGTGGGAAGCTCAGTGGTGAGCGGTGATTATGGAGCAAGTCCAAAAAGTGTCTTATTAATAAATCAAGGCAATGGAATATTTCAAGATCGAACCAAAGAATGGTTTGGGACGGGCGCTGATTTAGGAATGGTCAATTCGGCCATTTGGGCAGATATAGACAGCAATGGAAAAAGTGAATTGATCCTAACAGGAGATTGGCAGGGAATCCGGGTTTTTGAAAATAAAACAGGAAGATCACTTGAGGAGAAAGCAATCTCTGGATTGGAATACTCATCCGGATGGATTCAAGATCTGGCAATCGCTGATGTCAATGGAGATGGTAAGCCGGATATTCTTACAGGGAACCTTGGGCTAAACAGCAAATTAAAAGCAAGCCAGGAAAAGCCTGTCTGGCTTTACTATGGGGATTTCGATGAAAATGGGCAAGCGGATCCTGTTATTTTTCATTACATGGGAGATCACTTAGTGCCTTTTTCCTCGCGGGACGATTTGATCAAGCAGATCCCGGGTATCAAGAGAAAACATTCCTCTTATCAGAGTTATTCAGAAATAACCGGCCCTGCTGACTTATTCGCGGAAGAAATTTTGGCAAAAACTTCCCGGCACCCTGCTTACGAATTCCGCTCAGGGGTATATTTTCAGCAAGCGGATGGAAGTTTTGTCTTCGAGCCATTCCCTGATCAAGCGCAGCTCTCCCCTATTATGTCTGTTTATTGGGACAAGGAGGGCAAAACAATTTTACTTGGCGGAAATTTCTCGGGATTTCGGGTAGACCTTGGAACCAATACTGCTTCAGCTTTCTCTGCTTTTCAATGGCAGAATAATAGCTGGAAAAAGAAAGATTTACAGCATACAATTTCACCCAAATCAGAAATAAGGCAGATCAAAGCTATTCTAGTGAATGGGGAACAGTGGGGCATAGGGGCGGGTAATTCCGATCCATTACGATGGATCAAACTTGATTAAAAACCTTTGTTACTTACTTAATTTCCAATAGCTTTAAGGTCCAAACACAAGAAACTAAGGCTGCAACATCTACTCGATTGCGGTTTTACACCAGAAGCATTTAAAAAACAACTCCCAAAATATGCGTACCGTCAAATTCATGCTCTTTTCAGGAATTCTCCTGACAGCTGTCTCTTGCGCAAAACAAGCTGATTATTCTCAAGCCATCGCAGATGGTCACTACATTACAAGAGCTCAAGGTAGAATCACAGAAGTGATCATTCATGATATATTCTCTCCGCCTGTAGCGACTAGAATCTACACCTACGCATCATTAGCTGCCTATGAAGTAGCTGCCGCTACTGACCCTGCCTATGCATCGCTACTGGGGCAATTGAATGGATCGGAGAAAGTGACCTTCACTCCATCGGAAAAAGTATATCCCCCACTTGCCTCACTTGCAGCCTATTACTATGTAGGCACAGCGATGATTTTCTCTGAAGAAATGATGAATAAGCATAGAGATGCTACGTTCGCAACCCTAAAAGAAAAAGGCATTCCGGACGAAGTCTTCGAGGCCTCAATAGCCTTTGGCAAAGAAGTGGGAGATGTCGTTAAAGCCTATTCTTCAAAAGACAATTATCACCAGAGCCGCTCTTTCCCAAAATTCACCGTCACGGGAGAAGAAGGTACTTGGCAGCCAACTCCTCCTGCATACATGGAAGCTATAGAGCCCCATTGGAGCAAAATCAGAACATTTGTAATGGATTCTGCCTCGCAGTTTAGGCCTCTTCCACCACCTCCATTCTCTACCGACCCGGAAAGTGAATTTTATAAAGCGGCCATGGAAGTCTATGAAATTGACAAAACAGCAACACAGGAACAAAAAAACATTGCGTTCTTCTGGGATTGCAATCCTTACAAAATGAATGTGAAAGGCCATGTGATGTTTGCAGAGAAGAAAATCACTCCGGGTGGACACTGGATGAGTATTGCAGCAATTGCCTCCAAAGCAGCAGAAAAAGACTGGAAAGGAACCGCAGAGGCTTTCGTCATGACGGGAATCTCACTCAATGAGGCTTTCATTTCCTGCTGGGATGAAAAATACAGAAGTAACGTTATCCGACCAGAGACCTATATCAATCAGCACATAGATGAGCAGTGGGTTCCGCTATTGCAGACTCCCCCCTTCCCCGAGCACACCAGTGGACATAGTGTAGCTTCCACTGCTTCAGCTTACACCTTAGCCCGTCTGTTTGGTGATGAATTCCATATCGTGGATAGCTCAGAAGTAGCATATGGGCTTCCTATACGGGAATTTGATTCCTTTTCCCAAGCTGCTAAAGAAGCCGCCATAAGCAGATTTTACGGGGGGATCCATTACCGTCCTGCAATTGAATACGGGATCACCGAAGGTCACAACCTCGCCGAATTCATCTGGACAAGAGTGGATACCAAGTCCAAAAATGTAGCAAGTAACTAATACCAAAAGCATCCGCCGCCCCGGATGCTTTTTTGTTTCCAAATTGTGAAATCTTGATCAAGATTGAACTCATAACTCCTCCTGATGTTTTTATTCCAAGAGATATTCTGTACCTTCTCTTATCACCTTTTCGAATAGGATTTTTCCTTTTCCCGTTTTTAAACTAATCCGTTTATGTCAAAAACCATTATCGTTTCCAATCGCCTTCCCATCAGTCTAAGACACCGAAATGGCCGATTTGAATTCAAACCAAGTGCCGGAGGATTGGCCACTGGCCTAGGCTCTATCTACAAAGAGGGGGAGAATATTTGGATTGGCTGGCCGGGAAATACCGTGGATGATCCCGAACAGCGGGCAGAAATCATCCTCGAACTTCATGAACTTAAAATGGCCCCCGTCTTCCTTTCTAAGGAAGATATAGAGCAGTTTTATGAAGGATTCAGCAATGAGACACTTTGGCCTGCATTTCACTATTTCACCCAATATATGGTCTATAACCCCGAGCACTGGGAGGCTTATGTGCGGGTAAATCAGAAATTTTGTGATGCCATCCTGAAAAAAGCCGGGCCGGACGACACTATCTGGATTCATGACTATCAATTGCTTTTGCTTCCGCAAATGCTAAGGGAAGTACTTCCAAACGCTACCATTGCATTTTTCCAACATATACCCTTTCCTTCATACGAAATCCTTCGGATGATTCCTTGGAGAAAGGAACTGCTTACAGGTGTATGCGGAGCAGATTTAATCGGCTTTCATACCTATGACGATATGCGCCACTTCCTCAGTGCAGTGGGTAGAATCACAGGTCTCTCCAGTGAAAGCGGCTACATTCAGGCGGAGAATAGAATTATCAATGTGGATTCATTTCCTATGGGAATTGATTACCACAAGTTTGCGAAGCAGGCCAAAAGTAAACGAACGCTACGTTTTGTAGAAGAATTTGGCAAACAAGTGGAAGATCAAAAACTGCTCCTTACCATTGATCGTCTCGACTATTCGAAAGGGATCCCTCAGCGCATCCAAGCATTCAATCAATTGCTGGAACAGCATCCGGAGCTTCACGGCAAGGTGTCCATGATCATGATCGTAGTTCCCAGTCGGGATAAAGTACAGTCGTATAAAGAACTAAAAGAAGAAATTGACCTCTTGGTAGGTCGAATCAACAGTGAGTACTCCACTCTCAACTGGGTGCCTGTGCATTACTTCTACCGTAGCTTTCCATTCGAAGAGCTCAGTGCATTCTATAATATGTCAGACATCGCGCTCGTAACTCCATTGCGTGACGGGATGAACTTGGTGTGCAAGGAATTTGTGGCGAGCAAAACTGATCAGACAGGTGTATTGATTCTCTCAGAAATGGCAGGGGCTTCCAAGGAGCTTCAAGATGCGATTCTAGTAAATCCTAATGACAGGCAGGGCGTAGTAGATGCCATATTCAACGCATTATCTATGCCTCAGGTAGAACAGATTGCAAGAATGAGCAGCATGCAGGAAAGCCTTAAAAAATATGATGTATTCCAGTGGGTGAAAGTATTTATGGATCGACTGGATCATGTGAAGAAAAAGCAGGAAGAACTTACTTCCAAGGACGTGGATGCCAAGGTGATGAATGAAATCGAGGCAAGCTTCAAAAAAGCTAAAAATGCTGTTTTATTCCTAGACTATGACGGCACTTTGACCGGCTTTCATTCAGATCCGCAAAAAGCCGTTCCAGATTCAGAATTGAAGGAAATAGTCGCTGATCTAAGCTCCAGCGCACAGGTCGTGATCATCTCAGGAAGAGACAAGGATACGCTCGGCAAATGGTTTGACGGTCAGAATATAGACATGATCGCCGAGCATGGCGTTTGGGTGAAAAGAAAAGAGAATCAAGGGGATTGGGAGCTATATGCAGAAGTCGAAGACGGCTGGAAAGATGATATCAGAAAAGTGATGGAGTATTACGTATTGCGAACTCCAGGAGCATTTATAGAAGAGAAACATCATTCATTGGTGTGGCACTACAGGAAAGTAGAAAGCGGTCTTGGAGACCTTCGGATGCGTGAGCTTTTCAGTCATCTGAAGTACATGGCAAGAGGGTATAATCTTCAGGTGTTGGAAGGAAATATGGTTCTGGAAATCAAACGTCCGGACATCAACAAAGGACGTGCTGCCACAGCGATGATGAAAGGGGTAGATTACGATTTTGTATTGGCAATCGGTGATGACTGGACTGATGAAGACACCTTCAAAGCTATGCCGAAAAATGCCTATTCCATCCGTGTAGGCTATGCATACACTCAGGCCAATTACAATATCAAATCATTCAGGCAAGTAAGGCAGTTACTTCAGAAATTAACGTCCTAACACCAGCGTTTCAACGAATAGTTTAAGGGCGGATTTTTTTCCGCCCTTTTTTCATTTGTCTGATAACTGATCCATACCTAAGGGATCTTTAGAGAATGATTAAATCCACATTTATTCCATGTGTCTTTAAAGGGACGAAGATTCAAGCAAATACCTAAATAAAAACTGTGTTCTCTGCGCCACCCTCCGCGACCACTGCGGTTAAAATCTATAGATATTTCTTATACAGATTATCCAGAATTCGTTTATCCGTTTCTGTCAATTCCGAATCTACATCCCGCTGGATGAAGTGGAGTTTAAAAGATCGAATTGCCGCTTTGGCATCACGCACATCGTACCCGATAATTCTAAGAGCGAGAACAGGATCCAGTCTGTTTTCCTGTAAGGAATCAGTCGTCTCAATCGGATAAAATACATTCTCCTGATGTCCCAACACCGGAAAAACCACTTCTTCATCATACCACAATCCAAACCCCTCTTCTGCCAGCTTTTTCCATGGGAAGTAGATGCTAGGATCCACTTTTCGCGAGGGAGCTATATCCGAATGACCGATAAAATTGGCAGTGGGAATCCCATATTTCCACTTTAACCGCTTCAGTAGCACCAATAAACTCTCGATTTGTGCCGTAGTGAAGGGCTCGCTCCCATTGTTATCCAACTCAATACCAATAGAGGAGGAATTAAGATCGGTATCATTTCCCCACCGCCCTTTTCCTGCATGCCAAGAGCGTAGGTAATCATTCAGCATCTGCACAATCTCACCATCTCTGCCTATCACATAATGTGAACTCACCTGAGTTCTGCTGAGCGTGAAAGTAGCAAGTGTTTGAGCCAACGAATCCTGAGCTGTATGATGGATAATCACATAGTTTGGCTTACGGATCCCGAAGTTGGTAGTTCCTACCCACTCATCGCTGATACTCAATGTGTCGTAATTAAGTTCAGCTTTAGTTTTGGGGATTTCTTGGATGAAAGCCGTGACTTCTTTTACAGCTTTTTTATGTGCTTTGTTGTTCTTTCGATAGATGTCTTTTGAGCATGAAGCAAAAGCTATGATCGTAAAAATCAATAAAACAGCAGATGTGATTCTAGTGAAACCCATGGGGATAAATAGTTAACCAAGATTTGAAGCTACAAGTATTGTACTAAGTCTGAAAACCAGCTGCAGAAAAACCATATAGTGGGGCAAGATGCAAAAAAAACAAGTCCTGCTTCTGGAGAAGCAGGACAACTCAAAAGCAGGACAATACTTTAGTCTGATATTCTTTGGAAATTATCTTCGGGAATCTGCGCGTTTTATCAGTGCTAAATCAGCGGAGATCAGCGAAATTTATCAGCGATAATCTGCGGGAAGTTTAATTACAAGAAATTAGGCCTGTCCAGTTTTTTCCCGATCCGGAAAGCTGCATTCATCAAGCCGACGTGGGAATATGCTTGAGGGAAATTGCCCCATTGGCTCCCCGTCTTCTGATCTACATCTTCAGAGAACAGCTGTAGGTGATTGCAATACTTCACCAGCGTCTCAAATCCTTCCACAGCCTCATCCAATCGGCCCACACACGCCAAAGCTTCTATGTACCAAAATGCACAGATCAAGAAAGTGGTCTCAGGCACACCAAAATCATCCATATGCTTGTATCGATAGAATAAGAAATCCTTTGCTAAAAGCTCCTCCTCCAATGCTTTGAGGTGATCATTTGCCCGCTCCAGATCATTTCCGAAATACCCCATCGTGATCAATTGAAGCGTAGAGGCATCCATATACGTGGATCCTATAGCCTGTGCGTAGGCTTTCCTGTCGGGAAGATAACATTCTTCGATTTTGGCGGCTGCCATGTCTCTCAGTATAATCGCCTTTTGGTATAGCTTATCATCTTTCAGTCTAGTCCCGATTTTGGCAGCTGCACATGCCCCAGCCCAGTGAAATAAGAACGTATAGCAATGCTCCTGCGCCAGATTTCTAAATTCCCAAAGCCCAGCATCTTTCTCATTCATAGTTGCTTCGATCTTATCAAGCAAATTTATAATCATCGGTTTTGAGCTACTTCTCTCCTCTTCCGTAAAGCGCTGATCAGAATAAAGAGGCAATAAGGAAACTAAAACCTGACCGTATAGATCATTCTGAATATGTGTATATGCCTGATTTCCAAAGCGAACAGGTTTATTACCCAAATAACCGTCAAGCTCGGAGATTTCTTCTGTCAACAATGAATCTCCCGTGATCGAATATAGCGGCTGATAGCGGCCATCCGGGCCGGTTTTTAAGTTGTGGATAAATTCAAAATACTTCTCCAGCTCCTCGAAGTGCCCCAAACTATTGAAACAAGTCAAGGTATAATAGCTGTCGCGGATCCAGCAGTAACGGTAATCCCAGTTCCGGGTAGACCCCGGAGACTCAGGAAGGCTTGTAGTAGAAGCTGCGATGATTGCACCTGTGTCCTCGTACTGGTGGATCTTCAGTATCAGCGCAGAACGAAGCACGAGTTTTTGATGAAAATTAAAAATACTGGTGGATTTCACCCATTCCTGCCAGTAAGAAGTAGTCGCTTGAAGAAAACGTTCACAGGTAGTATCAATCGCTGCTTCCAAAGGTCTGCCGTAGGTTAACACTAGGTAAACCGGCTTATTCAAAGAAAATGCCTTCTCATCTATAATGTAGCTCAAGGGAGCATTGGTCGAAAGCCTAAGTTCCTGATCCACATTCATAAAACGGATATGATTGCTCCCCATGCTGGATTTTAGCAATTTAGCACCCCGCTCGGCGGCAGGCTGGCATTTGATAAGGATTTTTGGGGAACCTGAGACCGCTTCGATCTTTCTGATCAGCATGAGCGGCTTGTAGTAGCGGTCAAAGTTCTTAAATCTTGGCGCAAAATCAGTCACTGAATAACAATCCTCACCTGACACTACTGTGGTTTTCAGGATATTGGTATTTTCCAAGTAAGCCTGGGATGATGTAAAGTCATCAGATTCCGGGTGAACAGTGAACTCTCCACCTTTCTCCCTGTCCAGCATTCCCCCAAAAATAAAGTCAGAATCAAATCTTGGCAGACACATCCAGCTGATATTCGTGTCCAGTTCCACATGGGCGATATAGGCGCAGTTACCAATCACCCCACTTCCATAGGTATGTTTTTTCATTAAGGTCAGGTTTGAAATTGAAAAGCTAGGCTAGTGGGTCAGGATTCAAGAAAGCAAAAAAGGGGACGGAATGCAAAAATCCTGTCCCTTAATGAAGTTTTGAAAAGTAGTTAATAATCAAACCTTACCAGATTCGGCTCCCGATCCACTGATACCCCATAGATAGCTCTGTTTTCTTCATCCACCGCAAAGCCCGATAGTGGATAGTCTAGCTGGTATTGGTTCAAAATATTTCCGGAATCTTATATTTTTCCCCAACTAGCTCAATAGGCGAAGGCAAATCATCTTCTGTGAAGTAAACATTTCCATCAGCTTTCTTCGAGGAGCAGCAACAACAGAAAACAGCTATTGTACAAATGAATAAAAGAAATCTAGCCTCCATAATAGCGTTAAAATCTCAAGAATAATCAAAGATCCTCTGTCAAGCTCGCTATTATCCTATTTAATCACAAGATTTAGTTTAAAAAAAACCAAAACCTAATTCAAAGTGTACTTTTTACATTTCAGGCCAATCCAACACTCACACATACAACTTCTTATCCCGGATATAATCCGCCACTCCATCGGGAAGCAGGTATTTGACAGACTTGCCTCCCAAGATTGACTTGCGGATAAAAGTTGCTAAAATATCCAGTAATGGCGCATGGATCAGCTTGATATTCGGATGCTCAATAGTGATAAGATAAGTATCCCCTAACCTAAAATAACCAAACCAGATACAATGAAATTGGCCAATGATATAGGCAAATGGAACTAGGTGAAGCTTGGCTTTGGGACTCTAACAGCAACCTTATACACCTATGTGGAAATTAAAAGCAAAAATTGGTTGCATAAACCATATTTTTACTTTAATATTTAGTCAGCCTAAAATAACTACAAATGAAAAAAATTTTCTTATTCACACTGATGCTGTTAGCAGCTTCTTCTCTGTATGCACAGAACGTTCAATTTGGGCTTAGAGCTGGCCCGAGCTTCACTACTCTAGGCGGGGATGATGCTAAAAATGATGACCTTAAGATCAGAATTGGCTTTCATGCAGGCGGATATGCCTCTTTTGCACTATCCGAATCACTAAGCTTTGATGCCGGACTGCAATATGCCAACAAAGGCGCTAAAGCGCGTGATGGATCTTCCACATCCATCTTGAGAAATGGATACCTGGATCTTCCACTTCTTCTAAAAATTAATACAGGAAACATGTTTTACCTACTTGCAGGGGCTCAACCTTCACTTATGATCTCCTCGGCTGTCATTTTAGACAACAACGGAAATAAAGTAACTGTCAACGGAAGCGAAGTTCGGGAATTGTGGAAAGATGCTGATCTAGCTGGCGTGATCGGTATAGGGGTGGAGCTAGGGGCAGGAATAAATGTGCAGACCACATACGAACACGGATTTATAAACATCAGCGAAATATCCGAAGAAATTTACAACAGAGGATTAAAATTGAGCATTGGGAAAACGTTCTAAAACACGCCATTTTCCAAAGAATTGAATTTAGGATAGAGAAGGGCTAAGTGAAAATCTTTGGAGTTATTATCTGAAACCCTACACATACAACTTCTTATCCCGGATATAATCCGCCACTCCATCGGGAAGCAGATATTTGACAGACTTGCCTTCGATAATGGATTTACGGATAAAAGTTGCTGAAATATCCAGCAATGGTGCATCGATCAGCTTGATGTTCGGATGCTCAAAGGACTTCATTTCACCCGGACGTGGATAAACGAAAATCTCATAGTTGTCCAAGATTGTTTGATAGTTCTTCCAGCGTTTGAGCTGGGTGAGATTGTCCGAACCCAAAAACAAACAAAACCGGTGCTGTGGATACTGGTCGGTAAGGTATGCTAGGGTATCTATGGTATAGCTTGGCTTGGGCATGGCAAACTCCACATCCGAGGCCCGAAACTGAAAATTATCCTCTATTGCAAGCTCCACCATGCGCAATCGGTCAAATTCATGAATTAGCGACTGCCGTTTCTTCAAGGGATTCTGTGGGCTGACCACAAACCACACCTGATCCAAATCAGTACGGTCATGTAGGGTATCGGCAATAATCAGATGACCAATATGGATGGGATTGAAGGAACCGAAGTACAGACCGATTTTCACAGCACTAGCGGGCTAAAAATTCGCTGACCAAGTATTCGGCTTCCGCACTGGATTTCGTAAAGTCATCATTCACAACGGTAACATCAAACTGCGGTTCAAACTTCGACTCAAATTCAGCTTTGAACAAGCGGCGTGAAAGAGATTCTTCGGATTCCGTACCTCTATCATTTAATCGCTCAGCCAGTACATCGAGACTGGGTACCTTTACAAAAATTGCCAATGCCTGCTCTCCAAAGTATTTTTTCAGGGCAAGTCCACCCTTCACATCCACATCGAAAATCACAGCTTTGCCGGAGTCCCATATCCGTTGGATTTCTTCTTTGAGTGTACCATAGAAGTTGCCTGCATAGACCTCCTCCCACTCAATAAATGCATCCTCGTCTATTTTTTTTATAAATTCCTCCTGAGAGAGAAAATAGTAATCTTTACCATGAACCTCATGTCGCCCCCGCTTGTCCCGTGTACAGGCAGAAATAGAAAATCCCAAATTTGGGATGGTTTGGATCAGATGCTTCACTAAAGAAGTCTTCCCTGATCCTGATGGGGCAGAAAAAATAATGGCCTTACCTGATGTTGTCATGGCTATTTAATATCCTGAATCTTCTGACGGATACAGTCCGCCAACTCAGTGGGCACAGCGTGTTTGGTGCATTTAGTTTTCAATACATCACGGATAGCTTGTTCCAAGTGGTAATGTTCAAAACACGGTTGGCACTTGGCTAATTTTTCTTCCAAGACTTCCTTACCGGAATTTTTCAGGTCTCCGTCCAAAATACTTTCTAGCAATTCGAAGCATTTGCTCTCGTCACTGCATTGCATCTTTCGCTCTCCAGATGGTTTATCATTCATTTCCATGGGGTAATTATTCGTTATTATTCCTCCTCTTCGTCCGTATTGTATCCCATATTGTGGGCGTATCCTTGAAGTTTCTCTTTCAAAAGATTTCTTGCGCGGTGCAATCTGGATCTCACCGTACCGATAGGAATATCCAGAATCTTGGCCATTTCCTCATAGGTGAATCCTTCCAAATCGCACAAAATAATCACTGTACGAAAATCCACTGCAAGGCTATTTAGGGCATTTGATATCTCATCACCGAGCATATCCTTGACAGATTCTGCTCTGAGATCGCTAGTACTTTGGTAGTGAACATCATCCGAGTTGTAATAAGTTTCAACCTCCTGATAATCTACCTTCGTAGGTTGTTTGGATTTCTTTCTGTACTCATTGATGAAGCTGTTCTTCAAAATTCTGAAAAGCCAAGCCTTTGCATTCGTACCCTGCTCAAATGAGTTGATAAACCGATAGGCTTTCAGGTAAGTATCCTGCACAAGATCTTTGGCATCATCTTCATCGAAGGTGAGCCTGTAGCCAAAATTGTACATTGAGTCTATGTGTGGCATAAACTCCCCATCGAAGATGGCATTTTTCTCTTCCTGAGAATATTTTCTGCGCTGAACTTCCGACATAAGTCCCAAAAGTAATGATTGGGTGAATTTATAACTAGGAATTGGGAAGAATTCAGGCGATTTCGTTTATTTTGTTGCATAGTTTGGCTCTCTTCAGCCACAGATTTCCCAGCGATATACCGATATGTTTTTCTTTAGACTGCTTTCAAGGCTTCCTTTGCCTGTTCTATACCTGTTTTCAGATCTGCTTTATCTTATAGCCAGGTATGTCATCAGCTACCGCAAAAATGTGATTGACGAGAATCTACGCTATGCTTTTCCTGATAAAACTCCCGAAGAAAGAAAAAAGATAAGAAATAAATTTTACCGAAACTTCACCGATGCATTTTTCGCCGAGACGATCAAAATGCTGACTATTTCAGAAAAAGAACTCAAGCAAAGATTTCAAGTGATCAATCAGCATATGGTCGATGATCCTGTCAGAAACGGTAAAAGTTCCCTGATGATGGCCGGTCATGTATTTAACTGGGAAATGGCAATTCTGGGAGTGGCACTGAATACTGAAGTGACCGCAGAAACCGTTTATCTCAAGCTGAACAACGTTTTCTTCAACAAACTCATGCTTGCGATCAGAACTCATTTTGGTGGAATAATGACCGAGAAAAGCACCTTTAGACGCAGCATGATCACGATGAGAAATACTCCCCGAATAGTACATCTAGCTGCCGATCAAAGACCTCCTGTATCAGACACTCGCTATACCCGGGAGTTTATGAATAGACCTGCCTTGTTTTTCGAAGGTGGAGAGATTTTGGCCAAAAAAATGGACCTCCCCGTTTTCTTTGGAACAATGAGCAAAATAAAACGTGGACATTATAGGTTTGAATTCTCACCGCTGGCCGCTCCACCTTACGCTGACCATGCTCCGCATAGTATTACGGATGAATTTTGCCGAAGGCTGGAAGACAATATCCGTGCACAGCCGGATCTATACCTATGGAGTCACAAGCGCTGGAGAATTTAAATTTATTAATTAAAAAATTGGAAGATTTAAGTTCTCCAATACTACTTATCTTTAATACATGTCCTTTCTCGAATCTTTGTATTTGAGTCATTGTTTCTCACTTCTTGACTCTTGAATCTAAAATCTTGATACTAGCTACTTAATGCTATCTAGCATCTTGCTTCAAATAAAATGGATTACCTCGAAAGTTTAAACCCGGAGCAGCGACTGGCTGTAGAGCATACGGATGGACCGGTGATGATCATCGCGGGAGCGGGATCAGGCAAAACCCGTGTACTCACCTACCGCATCGCCCATTTGATATATGCCAAAGGTGTAGATGCCTTTAATATTCTATCGCTGACATTTACCAACAAAGCGGCAGCAGAAATGCGCCACAGAATTGAATCATTGGCAGGCTTGGAAGCCAGAAATACCTGGATGGGGACATTTCACTCCGTTTTTGCAAAAATCCTGAGAGTGGAAGCACCGAAAATTGGATACCCCTCCAATTTCACCATATACGATTCCGATGATTCCAAATCGCTTATCCGCACGATAGTAAAGGAAATGCGCCTAGACGACAAGGTGTATAAAGCCAACGCAGTGCTTTCCAGAATTTCCGGAGCCAAAAACCGGCTAATTTCCTGGAAAGTGTATCAGGACGACCCGTTTGTGAAAGCCGATGACGAAGCAGCCATGAAGCCCAAAATGGGTGAAATCTACCAGCGCTATCAAGACAGGCTTTTCAAAGCAGGTGCCATGGACTTTGACGACTTGCTTTTCAATACTAATATCCTATTCCGTGACCACGTCGACGTGCTGAACAAATACCAGCAGCGTTTTCGTTATGTGATGGTGGATGAGTTTCAGGATACAAACCTTTCCCAATACCTGATCACGAAGAAACTGGCTGCCGTTCATCAAAATATCTGTGTGGTAGGTGACGATGCACAAAGTATCTATGCATTCCGGGGAGCCGATATCCAAAACATTCTGAATTTCGAGAAGGATTATCCGGATTTATTTGTGGTGAAACTGGAGCAAAACTACCGCTCTACCAAAACGATAGTAGACGCTGCCAATTCTATTATTGATAAAAATAAAGCGCAGCTCAAAAAAAACGTCTGGACTTCAAACGGAGATGGAGACCTGATCGAATTGGTCAAAGCAAGTACTGATAGTGAAGAAGGAAGAATCGTAGCCTCCACTATTTTCGAAGAGAGAAACACCAAACAGCTCAGCAACAGTGATTTCGCCATCCTCTACAGAACCAACTCTCAGTCCAGAGCGATAGAAGAGGCGCTCCGAAAACTCAATCTAACCTACAAGATCGTCGGGGGACTTTCATTCTACCAAAGAAAAGAAATCAAGGATCTGATGGCTTACATGCGCTTCACCGTAAACCCGGTGGACGAGGAGGCTTTCAAGAGAATAGTGAATTATCCCAAACGCGGGATTGGTGATACTTCGGTGGACAAGCTTTTGGTAGCGGCATTTGATCATGACATGCCGCTCTGGGAAGTCGTGCAGAATGCGCACAGCTTCATAGGAGGCAGAGCAGCGAGTCAATTGGATGACTTTGCCACGATGATCAAAGCCTTTAAGATCGAGGTAGAGCGAAAGGATGCGTTCGAAGCAGCCAGCAGTATCGCCAAGCAAAGTGGGCTATTGCGTGAGCTCTATGAAGACAAAACCATAGAAGGACTAAACCGGTATGAAAACGTCCAGGAATTGCTTAACGCGATCAAAGAATATGTGGACAACGAAGAGAATGAAGACAAAAGTTTAGGCTCTTTTCTTCAGGAAATCGCCCTGCTCACCGATAATGACAGGGACAAGGACATGACCGATGCCATCACGCTGATGACTATCCACTCCTCAAAAGGTCTGGAGTTTAAGCAGGTCTTTGTGGTAGGCATGGAAGAGGATTTATTTCCCTCTCAGATGATGATGCAGAGCAGAGAAGATCTGGAAGAGGAAAGACGGTTGTTCTACGTCGCCACCACCAGGGCGATGGACAAACTTTATTTCACCTATGCACTGACCAGATACCGATATGGAAGATTACTGAATTGTGAGCCAAGCAGGTTCTTGGAAGAAGTCTCTCCGGACTGCATCAAGGTAAACAAACGAGTCGCATCAAAAGAAATGTCAGGTGCCTTCCGAAAAGAAGGACTGCCGGGAACATCAGAGTCTTCGGGATACATAGGCATCAAGAAGAAACCGGAAACCAGGATGCCAACGGCAATGAAACTACATACGCCAAGCCCTGATTTCAAGCCTTCAAATACAAACAATCTCCAAGCCGAGCAATTGGTAGAGCATCCGAAGTTTGGCTTTGGCAAAGTTATAAAGATTGAAACAGAAGGAATTAACCGAAAAGCAACGATTCAATTCGAGCATTTTGGCGAGAAGACTTTATTACTTAGCTTTGCGAAGCTCAGAATTATAGACTAATCACTTGCTCCCCTGCCTTTTGGTAATTTTTTCATTACCTTAATTAGCGCAAAATAGGGGAAGCATTATGGAGCACTTTGAACCAGACAAACAAAAACTCATTTTGAAAGAATACGGCAAAAACATTCAACGCCTCGTTGATCATATCACGGCGATTGAGGATCGTGATAAGCGTACCCAAAGCGCATATACTGTAATTGAAATCATCAAGCAGTTGAATCCCACCATCAAACAGGAGAATGACCAAAAGCTTTGGGACGACTTGTACATCATGTCGGATTTCAAGCTGGAAGTGGACGCTCCTTTCCCTATGCCGGAGAAGGAATTGCTAGGCAAAAAACCTCTTCCTATCGGCTACCCTAAAGGTGAAGTCAGATTCAAGCACTACGGTCGAAACATAGAGAAACTAATCGAAGGTGCTATCAAATTGGAAGATGATGAGGAGCAGGAAGCTGCGATTATTTTCATAGGCCAGCTGATGCGAAGCTTCCACTCTACCTGGAACAGGGAAAATTTTGATGATGCCATAATTTTGGACGACATCAAGACGTTATCCAAAGGCAAATTGCACATCGACCTGGAGAAGGTGAAAGAAAATGGCTTATTTGAATCCAATACACACCGTGATTTCAAACCGCCTCTTCAAGAAGAACGCACCAACAGCAAAAATAAGCGGTCAAATCACAGCGTTAAGCGTCGCCCAAATAACGGTCACAATAAAAAACGTAGAAATTAATGGGTTCATTTCGGGTCAATGGTGGAATTAAGCTTAAAGGCGAGATAATTCCCCAGGGAGCAAAAAACGAAGCACTACAGATTCTTTGCGCAGTGCTACTCACCGCAGAGAAAATTACCATAACCAAAATCCCTAACATAGTCGATGTCAATAAGCTCATTGAGCTATTGGGAGACATGGGGGTGAAAGTCACCAAAGAAGGTCCGGAAACCTACACTTTCCAAGCTGATGAAGTCAACCTTGACTTCATGGAAACGGAAGATTTTTTAAAAAAAGCTTCAGCACTAAGAGGCTCAGTAATGCTTCTTGGCCCTCTTCTGGCAAGGTTTGGTACAGGGAAACTATCTAAGCCCGGCGGAGACAAAATTGGCCGCAGAAGGATGGATACCCACTTCACCGGATTTCAGAAACTCGGTGCCAAATTCAACTATGACGCAAAAAATGAAATTTTCCACATCGATGGAAAAAACCTGAAAGGTTGCTACATGCTTCTTGATGAAGCATCGGTGACAGGCACGGCGAACATCGTAATGGCTGCCGCAATGGCAGAAGGTACTACGACCATTTACAATGCTGCCTGCGAGCCTTACCTTCAGCAACTTTGCGACATGCTAAACCGCATGGGTGCAAAAATCTCCGGAGTAGGGTCGAACTTACTCACTATTGAAGGAGTGGATAAACTCGGGGGAACTACCCACAAAATGCTTCCCGATATGATCGAAATCGGATCATTTATCGGCCTTGCTGCCATGACTCAGTCAGAGATCACGATCAAAGACTGTCAAATTCCGCGTCTTGGGATCATTCCCGAAACATTCCGACGAATGGGCATCAAGTTGGAGTTTAGAGGTGATGATATCTTCGTTCCCGCTCAGAAGCATTACGAAATAGAAACCTTTATCGATGGTTCCATCCTTACTGTGGCAGATGCCATTTGGCCCGGATTTACCCCCGATTTGCTCAGTATCGTTTTGGTGACGGCTACCCAGGCCAAAGGAACGGTCTTGGTTCACCAGAAAATGTTTGAATCCCGATTGTTCTTTGTGGATAAACTGATCGACATGGGCGCTCAGATCATCCTTTGTGATCCTCATAGAGCCACAGTAATCGGTTTGGACAGAAAGACGGAGCTAAGGGGAATCAGAATGACATCCCCGGATATCCGTGCAGGAGTAGCATTGCTGATCGCAGCACTTTCGGCTAGCGGAACATCCATCATCGACAATATCGAGCAGATCGACCGAGGGTATCAAAACATTGACGAGAGACTGCGGGCTTTGGGAGCAGATATCGAGAGAATCTCATAAAAACAGTATTATACTAGTGAAAGAGGGTTCTGGATTCAGAGCCCTCTTTTTTTAAAGCCTATGTATATTCACAGAGATCATAGTTGGCCAACTGAGACATTTACCCGTAGGCATTCGCGAACACAAATGATATGGTAAGTAGATCGTGCTGAATCCGCAGCGTTTTCTTAACACTTACCCCGATTGCTAGAGACTGATTTTTTTTTACATCGAACCTGCTTCCTTGTTATCCTGCTTCTCTGAAAGTTGAATCTAATCTGAACCTTCATCCCCGCTTGTGGAATGAAAATTCATGGATGTTTTTCCTTTTGAACTTTATCAAAATGCTCCACGAATACAACAACTGACCTTCGCACACCCTTTACCTCCACTCTATCAGGCAGATAGCAAGAAATCCTGATTCAGCAATCAAGAATTAGCTTTCCTAAGCAAGGAAAACACTATTTGTACTCAAAATAAATTCACCGTCAATATTCTTTCATTTCTTTCCTTTTCGAAATTTTTGGTAAATTCTGGCTCGATAAGCCAAAACAACCTATTATGTCAAAGAAAAAACTCCGTAGCCAAGACTGGTACGGACGCACCGGAAAAGACGGATTTATATATCGCTCCTGGATGAAGAACCAGGGATTTCCCCACCATTTATTTGAAGGAGACAAGCCTGTAATCGGAATTTGCAACACCTGGTCTGAGCTTACTCCCTGTAATGCACATTTCAGAGATCTGGCAGAAGCACTAAAGCGTGGAATTTGGGAAGCAGGCGGCTTTCCCTTAGAATTCCCTGTGATGTCTTTGGGAGAATGCTCCGTAAAGCCTACTGCGATGCTTTTCCGCAATCTAGCCAGTATGGATGTGGAGGAAAGCATCCGTGCAAATCCTATGGACGGTGTAGTTCTAATGTGTGGCTGTGATAAAACCACCCCATCACTTGTCATGGGAGCGGCTTCTGTGGATTTGCCCGCTATCGTTCTTTCGGGCGGACCAATGTTGGTAGGGAGATATAAAGGCAAGAAAATAGGGACTTCAGATGTATGGAGATTTGCAGAGGATTTCAAACTCGGCAAAATGTCCCAAGAAGAGTTTATAGAGGCTGAAGCAGCAATGTCACGCTCTGTAGGCCATTGCGCTCCTATGGGAACAGCATCCACCATGGCAGGTATGGTAGAGTCACTTGGCCTTTCACTTCCGGACAATGCTACGATACCTGCTGCTGATTCCCGAAGAAAGGTATTGGCTCACATGACCGGCATGCGCATCGTGGAGATGGTGAATGAAGACCTGAAAATGAGTAAAATCTTGACTCGCAAGGCATTCGAGAACTCAATCATGGTGAATGCCGCTTTGGGAGGGTCTACCAATTTTATTTTACATCTTACAGCCATTGCCAAGCGAATCGGAGTCGACATTGATTTGACTGATTTTGATAAATTCTCATCCATTATCCCACTGATTGCAAATGTACAGCCTTCGGGAGAGCACTGGGTGGAAGACTTGTTTTATGCGGGAGGCCTTCCTGCAGTAATGAAAGAAATAGAGCGACACCTGCACCGTGATTCTATCACGGCGAATGGCAAAACAATCGGTGAAAACATTGAAAAAGCCGAATGCTACGATAGAAATCTTATCGGCACCTTCGAAAATCCCATCAAGCCCGATTCGGGGATAGCAGTTCTGAAAGGCAATCTGTGTCCAAATGGAGCTGTGATCAAGCCATCTGCGGCGACGCCTAGTTTATTGACCCACACAGGGCGGGCAGTAGTATTTGAAAATATTGACGATTACAAAGCAAGAATTGATTCTCCTGATCTGGACATAGATGAAACCTGTGTGATGGTGATGAAGAATGTCGGGCCAAAAGGCTATCCGGGAATGCCGGAAGTAGGGAATATGGGGCTACCGGAAAAGCTACTCAAAAAAGGCATAAAAGACATGGTACGTATTTCTGACGGAAGAATGAGCGGTACAGGATACGGTACGGTTATTCTGCACGTGTCTCCTGAATCGGCCATCGGAGGCCCTTTGGCATTTGTCCAGACTGGTGATATGATCGAACTAAATGTACCTGCAAGAACACTGAATCTCATGATCTCTGATGAGGAATTCGAAAAAAGAAGGGCGGTATTTAAGCCACTGAATCTACCCTACGAGCGAGGATATGTCAATCTTTTCTTGGACAAAGTAAATCAGGCTCACGACGGAGTGGATTTTGATTTCCTTCAGGGAAGTTCTGGATCTGAAGTAAAACGGGATTCGCATTAACAACATGAAACCTCAAAAAGTCGCCATTATCACAGGAGCAGGGCAGGGAATTGGATTGGCGATCGCCGAGAAATTCGCTGCACAAAGCATCAATTTAATATTAAATGATCTGGAAGAGGGTTTGATCACCGAAGCATGCAAGCGGATAAGCCATGTGCATGGCGTATCCGCACATGCCATTCCCGGTGATGCCGGTTCGGAAGATGTAATCAATGCGCTAATCGCAGCTGCACTTAGCAATTTTGGCTCCCTGGATATTGTGGTTGCCAATTCGGGGATCACACTTTTCGGGGCTTTTTTGGAGTACTCCAGAGAAGACTTTATGGAAGTGACGCAGGTCAATCAGGTCGGAACTTTCTTTCTGGCCCAGGCTGCCGCAAGAGTCATGAAGGACCAGCCCAATGGAGGGGCATTGCTTTTCACTTCATCCGTCACAGCCCACCAAAGCCACGAAAATCTCGCTGCTTATGCTATGAGCAAAGCGGCAATAGAGATGCTCGCAAAAAACTTGGTACTGGAACTTGCTCCTTTTAAGATTCGGGTGAACACCATTGCCCCCGGAGCCACTGTAACCGCCAGAACAACACTTGACCCTGACTATGAAGCTACTTGGTCGAAGCTCACTCCCTTGGGAAGGCCCGCTACAGCTCAAGACATAGCAAATGCCGCAGCATTTTTGGTCTCCGATGAAGCTCGACATATTACCGGACAAACACTGATCATCGACGGAGGCTGGACCTGTGTCAGCCCTTCTCCTTATACTTGAGAAAAATCCAACTATGTGATCATACACTGGCAGCACCCAAAGGAAAAGGATGTCAAGCAGCGGAGTTTATTTGACTGGGTAAAAAACGAGGAGCCCTTTAAGGTATTTTTATTTTGCGGAAAACAATCATTCATGCTTTCAATCCGCACTAATGACGCAGCAACTAGTTGGGGCATGCTGAAAAACGCCAATAATAGATCAAAAGCTATCCTATTGAATGATTAATCCATTTTTGATGCAAACGGTTTATCAGCAAGCCCTGGTTGAATGTCAGAAGGAAAAAAAACAGGTGAAAAACCAATCTGAATTCTAAGTCTGTTAACTTTATAAAAAACCGAAGCCATGAAACACCTCACCTTCATTCTGCTGGTTGTCTGCATTTTGCAGGCTTGCCAACCTAAAGAAACGACACCGGACACCTTGCCAATGAAAGTCGCGATGGCCTATGGCTTTGACAAATTTGACAAGGTCAATTCCATAGCCTATACCTGGAATGTGCAGCGTGACTCTGTGAATGTGATGACTAGAGATTGGAAGTGGAACATAAAAGACCGGACGGTTTATTATGCCACCCCTGACACCAGCTACACGTATAGTCTGGATATGCCGGCCGACTCTCTGCCTGAGGCAGACAAAGGATTTATCAATGATAAGTATTGGATGATGTACCCGTTTCAGTTGGCTTGGGATTCCGGCTATGACTATGAAACGGAGGAAAATGTCCCAACTCCGATCTCCGGAATCAGCTCAACTAAGTTGACTATCGTGTACAATGGTGCCGATGGCTATACTCCGGGAGATGCATACGATCTTTATTTGGACGAAAACAACATGATTTTGGAATGGGTCTTCCGCAGAGGAAATGGAGCAGAAGGCAGACCATTCACCTGGGAAAATGTAGAACAGTTTGGCCCGATCAAACTGGCAACCACCCATGCAAATCAAGAGGGGCAGAAGACAATCTGGTTTTCCAATATATCTGTGAATTAACCAACCTACAAACTTTAAAATTAGCCGTTTGCCATATATCAAACGGCTTTTTTTTTATCTCTTTACCCTAAATTGAAACCCAAAGACTTCCCAAAATAAACCCTCTTTTTCAGCATGAAATCAAACAGAAGAAATTTCATCAAACAGTCCGGTCTACTTGCCGGAGCAGGATTGATTGTCAATCCATTTACAGCTTTTTCCGCTTCGATAAAAAATTTCACAGTAGGCGAAATCATGGACTTATTCATCGCGCAGGTGCCTGATGCTCCTTTGCCCCAGACAGTGGATACCTTGAAATCGGGGAACAAAAACCAAGTCGTCACAGGCATTGTCACCACCATGTTTGCCACGATTACAGTAATCCGAAAAGCCATTGAGCTCAATGCAAATTTCATTATTGCCCATGAACCTACTTTTTATAATCATCTGGATGAAACTACTTGGCTTGACAATGACCCTATCTACGAATTCAAACGAAAGCTTCTTGATGAACATGGAATTGCAGTTTGGCGAAATCACGATTATATCCATAGTCTCAAAATCGACGGAGTACAGGTAGGAGTGGTAAAAGAATTGGGTTGGGAAGAATATTACCAAGGAAACGCTGTTTTGAATCTCCCTGAAACTACGCTTAGCGATTTGATTTCACATGTAAAAACCAAAATGAACGTACCGGCTCTTCGCTACGTGGGTGACCTTTCGCAAAAAGCAACCAAAATACTCCTCCTTCCGGGAGCAATTGGTGGAAGAAGACAAATCGAGCTGATTATGAAAGAAAAACCGGATGTGTTGATCTGTGGAGAAAGCCCTGAATGGGAAACACCTGAATACGTTCGAAATGCAAATGAAATGGGAGAAAAACTCGGATTGATTATCATTGGCCACTCGGCAAGTGAAGAGGGCGGATCCGAGTTTATGGCAGAGTGGATTAGAAAAAACGCTGAGGGAGTCCCTGTATTTCATATTCCTTCAGGGAATTCCCTACTGGTAAAATAAGTAATCCCTAGAACAGAATAAACCCATAGAACATTTTACACTATCACCACACAATAAAAATTTCTTTGGAATCAGATTCAGCTTTGGTAAATTAAAAACCTAACACGTCGAACTCAACTATGGCCCCCATAAAGAATTTGAATCGAAGAGAATTCCTTGGCTCCGCAGCCACAGTAGCGGCATCTATTTCTATTGTCCCATCCAATGTGATCGCCGGGCTTGGGAAAATCCCCCCTTCCGATCAGATCACTGTTGCAAATATTGGTTGCGGTACACAAGGTCTGCGGGAAATGGGAGAGCTATTACAAAATCCGAAAGTTAGGGTAGTCTCCGTTTGTGATGTGAATAAATACTCGGAAAACTACATTGACTGGTCTCCTTATGGTATCCGGGATGACATTCGAAAAACACTCGGTGATGATACATGGTGGAGTAAAGTCAAAGGAATTGCGGGGGGAAGAGACGTTGGCCAAGCCTATGTAGAAAAATACTATTCAAAAAATATCCCTTCCGGAACTTACAGTGGATGCACATCCTATGAGGATTTTCGGGAGCTTTTTGCACGGGAAAAAGGAATAGATGCAGTCAAAGTAATGACACCGGATCATACGCATGCATCTATCGCTATAGCAGCGATGAATAACGGAATACATGTAGTGACTCACAAACCTATTTCCAATCGACTTCTGGAAGGAAGGAAAGTGATAGAAAAAGCTAAATCAAGTAACGTGATCACGCACTTGCTTGCTTGGTCAGACCGACCGGAATACCGCCAAATTAAAGCATGGATGGATTCCGGCTTAATTGGAGAATTAAAAGAAATACACAATTGGTCCTATAGACCGGTTTGGCAACAATGGACTCAGCGGCCTTCCGGTTTCGAAACCATTCCCGCAGGATTTAATTGGGATCTATGGTTGGGACCTGTTCCCAAAATGGATTACCACAAAAACTACACGCACAATGTCTTCCGGGGCTGGTATGATTTCGGTGGAGGTTCGGTGGCAGATATGGGACATTACAGTCTCTTCCCGCTATTCGAAACCCTAGGCATCAGCAATTCTCCTCTAAGCGCCAAGGCATACGGAACTACCAGTCGCGAGGAAATAAACGGTGTCTATCAATGGGTGAACAATGATGTGGCTTTCCCTGCCAGCTGCATGATCAAATGGAAATTCCCGGAACAAACTACACTACCTGCTTTTGACCTAATCTGGTATGACGGGGGCATGAAGCCATTCGCTCCGGAGGAACTGGAAGTAGATAACAAAGACACGCCTGATGAAGGATTGATGATAGTGGGAACCAAAGGCAAAATATTAGGAGGATTCAGAGGAGAAAACCCTGTGCTACTTCCGGAAAGCAAAATGGCCAGTCGACCGGAATCCGAGAGAATCGATTCTGCCGGTGTAGAGAGAAATACCTCAGCATGGGTAGAAGCAATTCAATCAGGAAAGCAAACGCCTGGCAGCTTCATCCGAGCGCAGACCATCACAGATACCATCAATCTTGGCGCAGTAGCTTTGAGATCTGGAAAAAAGGTGGATTTTGATGCTTCCGCTTTGGAAATTACCAATCATAAAGACGCAAACAAATTCCTAACTAGAGAATATAGACAAGGCTGGGAGATATAAGGAAGTATTCAATAGGCAGTTTTCAGAAAGGAGGACAGCTCAACCATTTATTCATCATCTTTTGAAAATCAGTTCACTCTATATCCCAAAATAAACATGAATACCAGAAGAACCTTCCTCAAATCAGCTGGGCTCGCCACAGCTACAATTGGCCTAGGTATACCACAAATGGCTTTTTCATCAATTAAAGTCGATCCTCTTTTTAAGATATCCCTTGCGGAATGGTCGCTGAACAAACAGCTCTTCTCCGGAAAAATGGATCACTTGGGCTTCCCCATTCTCACCAAAAAGGCCGGAATCGAAGCAGTAGAATATGTTAATCAGTTTTTCAAAGACAAAGCCAAAGACATGGCTTATCTGAAGGAAATGAAAACCCGGGCAGCCGGCGAGGGAGTCAAATCTGTTTTGATCATGTGTGACGGTGAAGGCATGCTGGGTGCGGCAACTGCTGAAGAGCGAACTCAAACTGTGGAGAATCACAAAAAATGGGTGGAAGCTGCCAAATTTCTAGGCTGTCATTCAATCCGGGTAAATGCTTACTCTTCCGTACCTTGGAGCACCTCTGAGCAAGACTATAAAACTTCAAGCGATCTTGCCAGTGCAGGCTTACACGAGCTCTGCGAATTCGCAGATGGCTTTGGCATCAATGTCTTGATAGAAAATCATGGTGGCTTTTCAAGCAATGGAAAATGGCTGGCGGAGATGATCGAAAAGGCTGATCATCCCAGAGCCGGGACACTTCCTGATTTCGGAAATTTCCGTATAGCCAATGAAGATGGAAAAGCCATTTCCTATGATTCCTATCGTGGTGTAGATGAATTGATGCCGAAGGCAAAAGGGGTGAGCCTAAAGCCAACAGTATGGGATGACATGGGCAACGAATCTCCATTGGACTATTCGAAAATGATGAAACTTGTGCTGGCACATGATTTCCATGAATATGTGGGGATTGAGCATGGAGAAGAAGGCCGGGAGTGGGAAAGCATTGAAGAAATCCGAATCGAGCTTGAAAATGTGAGAAGCGCACTCTCAAAAGAAGGGTAATTAAGGACCCAGACTCACAAACTAGGAAGAAAGTAAAAATCAGGAGCTGGATTAACCGGTTGATATAAAAAGTGATAAGCAAGTTGTGATTATTGGCCAGTGATTAACCCTTATTAATTAGATCTCAGTAGCCAGTCCCGGTTCTTCAAACAGAATTGTGTTCTCTATGCAAAACCCCGCGGACACCTCGGTTAAAAAAGATTTTCAGAAAAACCTTCGTAAATATTTCATTGGTCTTCCGATTATGGCAGGATTTAGCCTATTTTGACTATGAAATCGAGCCTGTGGAAGACGACACACACTGGAATGATTATCAGCCATGTGAGATTCCATAGCCTGCCCCGATTAATCGGGGTGACCTCTGAAAAACAATTATAAACACATGAAACAACAACTCGGGCAAATCGCAATTTTAGTACGGGATTACGATGAGGCTATTGAATATTATACCCAAATTCTGGGGTTTGAGCTGGTTGAAGACACGCATCTTAGCGATGTCAAACGCTGGGTACGGGTTTGCCCACCCGGGTCGGACTGCCAATTGCTTCTTGCCAAAGCTGCGGATGAGCTACAGCGCAATCAAATTGGTTTTCAAGCCGGTGGCAGGGTTTTTCTCTTTTTATACACAGACAACTTCTACAGGGATTATCATAATTACTCTGCAAAAGGTGTGGAATTTATCCGGGAACCAACGGAAGAAGCCTTCGGAACAGTCTCAGTCTTTAAGGATTTGTATGGAAATCTCTGGGATTTGATAGAGCGGAAATGAAAGAATGCCGGATGACGGAAGACGGGTGACGGAAGTTGCGAATTCGCTAGTGTTAACCAAAATGTTATGATGCTTCAACCTAATAGCTGAGAAAAGAGGACATGTCATTCTATAAGGAGATAAAAGACCGATGACTGAAGACCTAATGGATTAACTCATTAAAAAATGAGAATACGATCAAGCCACATTTTAGAGCTGCTGAAAATCATTTAAAGAGACAATTTGTGTAATTTTAAATCCACCATTTCAAATTCCCCATTGGATCTCCAACCCAACAATCCCCTCCACGGAATCAAACTCGCAGATATAGTCGCGCATTTGGTCGAATTTTACGGCTGGGAAGAACTTGGTGAGCGCATTACCATACGCTGCTTCACTCACGACCCTTCCGTCAATTCCAGCTTGAAATTTCTTAGAAAAACACCTTGGGCCAGAGAGCGGGTAGAAGGATTGTACCTCAAGTCGTTGCGTGATGCCAAGAAGAAGTGATCAAATTTTCTAATCGGAAATGAACAAGTGAGAAAGAGGATCAAAGATTTCAGGTTTGTGCCCAACCCAATAAAATCTCTTTACGCCTCTCAATACCGCTTCCAAAAAGTACATATCAAGCAGTGAAATCTTAAATTTTTACGCTTTTCTTCCCGGATCAATACAATAAGTTTTTCAAGAAGGGGAAATTGAAATAAAGCAACCCATACCTTCATCTTGCTTATTTACACGAAATCCACATCCACATTAAAAGGGTATTTCATCAAAAACTGTAGTGCATCTTCGATTTCCAGATCTTCAAAAAGCACACGGTAAAGATTCTCCGTGATGGGCGCCCTCAGATCTGCAGTTTCCAAAAACGCTTTGATGATTCTCACTGTATTGATTCCCTCTGCCACCTCATCCATATCACCCAGTATGGTCTCCAGCGTTTCACCTTTCGCCAGTCTATAGCCTACCGAGAAATTTCTGGAGTGAACGGAATTGCAGGTAGCAACCAAATCCCCTATTCCAGCCAAGCCCATGACAGATTTGATACTTCCACCAAGTGCATTGCCCAAGTGGATCATCTCTACCATTCCCCGGCTAATCAGTAGTCCTTTTGCATTTTCCCCCAATCCCAAACCTGCCAAAGCTCCTGAAGCGATCGCAATAATATTCTTTAAAACGCCACTGATCTCTACACCGATAATATCCGAATTTCCGTAAACCTGGAATTTCTCAGATCGCAATAGACTCTGTCCTTCCAGTATTACCTCATTGTATTTACTAGCAATCACAGTAGCGGCAGGCTGACCCTGAGCCAGCTCTTTGGAGAGATTAGGTCCTGCCAAGCATCCTACCCGCACCGCAACTGTTTCCTGAAGAATCACTTCACTCATGGTTAAGATCTCACTACGCTTGATCCGTTTTACTGTTCCCAGCGTTTCTCCGGGTTTGAGATTCAAGCAGAGTCCTTTAGTCCCGTGAATGATCAAATGATATGGAAAAAGAAAAGGAGAGAAAGTTCTCACCACATCCTGAAATCCTGACGAGGGAACCATGAAAAATAACACATCACAGCTTTTGGCAAGTTGCTCCGGGTCATTGGAAGCAATTACATTTTTTCTTAATTCCTTTCCCTGAGCTGTATGGATTGTATTAATTTCATCTACTACTTCCTGCTTTCGAGCATACACCATCACAGGGTTCTTGGCCGCCAGAATATTCGCTATTGCCGCACCAAAGCTTCCCACTCCGATCACACCGATATACTTTGGTTTAGAAGAGTTTTTCGAATCCATATCCTGTTAATCTGTTATGATAATAATAAAGCAGACTCATGTCGTCAGTACCTATGTCGCCATTTTTATCTTGAATAATTGGCCGCTTGGCATGATACATCCCCACGTTATCTATTCCCCGTATGATTATTTCTTCCATATCACGGGAAAGGTGCGGCGCAGTATTGATTAGTCCCTGAGACTTTAGCTCGCGGATTTTATCCAGTACCAGCTGGCAATTCGCTTTGAACTCCTCATAAGGAATGGTTATATCCTCTTCTGGAAGCCTTAGCAAGTCAAACAGATCCAGTTTCTTGTTTTGTTTTTTGACAAGTTCAAATGCCACAAAAGCCACCAAATGAGAATTGAACACACGGTTGATCTTGTGAAACTCTTCCACGATTCTCTTACCCAGCATATTCGTGTACTCCTCCTCACGCTGATTATCCACGGAGACCTCGCCGTCTGAGATAAAATAATCCCGCGTATCGATTATACGCCCATGCTTATCCATACTTCTCCCATCCACATCTACGTAATTACCAAGCACATCCATTGCCTTGCCTACAGACACCGAGATATCAGATCCTTTGGTAAAAAACTTAATGAGAAACTTGGATATCTTGTATGAATTCGAGAATTCATCATTCTCCTTGTAATACCTTTCTTGCCCCGTGATACTCAAGTGATCCCGGATCAGACTCGGTGCCTCCAGCACAAAGTGATAATTGATCGTCACAGGCACAATGAAAATTTTGCCCGAAATATCATTCAGCCCATTTTCAAAGTTTGCCCGCTGGGCTTCTATTGCAGTACTCAGCAATCCAAGCTTCAACTTCGACTCAATCATCCCACTACGGGATCTGGTACCTCCGGGGAAAAACAAACTGTGACAACCAAACTGAATAGCTTCCTTAGAATACGTTTTGAGCGTCTCCAAGTACATCAGGTTTTTCTTCCTTCTATCTACCTTGTAAGCACCAAGTGAGTTCATGAAATAGGCAAAAATGGAAATATTGAAAAGATTCAGACCTGCTCCATAGATAAAAGGCGGCAATCCCAAAACGGAAATCACCCAGCCAATCAAAATGCTGTCCAGATTACTGAAATGGGTAGGTACCATCACCACTGTTCCTTTGGTAGCCAAGTCCCTCAATTGGTCTGTCTCTCCTGTAATCTGGATTTTATCCTGAAGGGTGTACTGATTACTGAAAATAGACTTGAAACCCTTCACACGAGCCGCATTCAGCAGTCGCGAAAAGCCATAGGTAACTACAGATCTGGTGAATTTATAATGTGTAGCCTTGAAATTACTGGCGATTTCTTCAGCATAGCGAGCGGTGATACTGTTCAGCACTGACTTATACTCCTGAAATCTCCTGACTTTACTTCTCGCTGACTCGGCACTGATCTGTACCAAAGAAGATTTCACTCCATTCCAAAAGGGACCGTCGTCATCAGGATCCACTACCCAGGAATTCTGTTTGATCCGGAGTTTCTCACGGTATAGAGTCGTTTCTAACTCTTCCTTGAGAATGTCTGGATTATTGCCTGTGAGCTTGAGAATCCTATTCTCAGACAGATCTGCCACTTTTTTCACAAACTCCTTACGCTCCCTCGCCAACTTCACCACAGGCCATTCCTCTTTGCTCGGGTGAATCGGTTCGTACTTATGCTTAATGTATTTCTCCTCCAAGTGGCTGGTTTTTGTTAAAAATCTAATCAAAGATAGTGAAAAAGCCCTTTTTACTGCGAATGATCAATAGGAAGCAGAAGGTTTTGATTTCGATTTTAGAATAACAGCCACAACGGCTGAGGTAGCAATCCCCATAATCAAAGCCCCTACAGCAGACATAATCATGTAGCTTTGTAAATTGAAGTAAGATTCAGCTTTCTCCTGAGTCATTTCACCTGTACTCACAGAATAATTAATAATATTGGTAAAATAATCCGGAGTAATAAATTCACTTGTGATGTATTGGGAAAGCGGGCTCAAAACCACCACAATAAGAGTAATCACCAAACCGGTCATAAAACCCTGATAGTAACTCATCACACCCTGATAGAAATTCTTTCTTTTATCCAGCAAAGCAAGAACATAGATTGCAACCGCCGGAATTGCCACCAAGTTGGTCATGGTGGCATGGTCTGCTATTTTTTCATCGTGCCAGCCCAAAGACTTTTCCAACGCTATCCAAGCCAACATCATGACCACAAAGATCAACGCCCACTTGATTTCAATTTTAACATTCTTCATAGCTTCCGGGGTAAGGGTGCAAAATCACTAGTACAAAATACATAATTCCATGTGATTATGATTGTTTTTTAGCAATCATCCTGATTAGTCGAGGCAGGCTATGGAATCCCTGCCTGCGGTCGGCAGGTTCGGGACAAGTTGTGTGTTCCCGCAGTACGGGATCATGGCTGTATGCCTCAGGCAGGCTCGATTTCTTAAAATCAGCATCATTTTCGATTGATTGCTGCACGTAGGCCTTCAATCCCTTGCCCATGAGAGAAAGGGTATTATTTTTACAACATCAAAGACAGGATGAAACCAGACCTTAAGCAAATACAAGTACCGATAGAGAGCGAGATGGCTCAGTTTGAGCTGAAATTTCGGGACTCCATGAAAAGCAAGGTCAAGCTCCTCGACCACATCACCAATTACATTGTCAAGCGCAAAGGGAAGCAGATGCGCCCTATGTTTGTGTTCTTGAGTGCGGGTGTATGTGGTGGAATAAACGACTCCACACATCGTGGTGCTGCTCTTATTGAATTGCTGCACACCGCTACCTTGGTGCATGATGATGTGGTGGATGATGCAAACTACCGCCGGGGATTTTTCTCTGTAAATGCGCTTTGGAAGAATAAAATATCAGTCTTAGTGGGAGATTATCTTCTCGCCAGAGGCTTGCTTTTAAGTGTGGACAATGGTGACTTTAAATTGTTGAAAATCGTCTCCAATGCTGTAAAAGAGATGTCTGAAGGCGAATTGCTACAAATCGCCAAAGCCAGAAAACTCGATATCACTGAAGAAGTCTACTACGATATCATCCGACAAAAAACTGCCAGTTTACTGGCTTCTTGCTGTGCAGTAGGCGCTTCCAGTACCGAAAGTAATGATGAGACTATTGCCAAAATGCGGGAATTCGGTGAGAAAGTAGGTATGGCCTTCCAGATCAAAGATGACCTTTTTGACTACGGTGACGATGAAATCGGCAAACCTGTCGGCATTGATATCAAAGAGAAGAAGATGACTCTTCCCCTTATTTTTGCTTTGCAACACGCGGACTGGTTAGAGAAAAAGAAAATCATCCACCTCATCCGCAATCGGAGTGAAGATAAGAAAGCGGTAAATCAAGTGATCAGCTTTGTAAAGAAAAGCGGTGGGCTGGAGTATGCCAAAACTATCATGGATAGATACCATATGGAAGCCCTTGATATTCTTAAAACCTTCCCTGACTCAGCCTACAAAACATCATTGGAAGGACTCGTGAGTTACACGATCGAGAGAAAGAAGTAGTTCTTAGTATTTATTTGCGATGAGGTTATTGATCTAAATCTTCTTGATTTACGGGCTAGAAGACCGAAGGCGGATGACCGAAGTAGCCTCAATGCTAGTGTTTAACATCAAATGAGCAGGGTTTCAATATTTTTTTATTGAATTTGCGAAGTAAGCTAATCACTTTTTCTCGGCTTTACTTATCCCAACCTATCCTAGGTAATGTCAATTGTAATACCTTTGATAGTATCAAATGATACTGTCAATGAAAGCTCCCTATGATATCACTCCAAGCATTTTACAGCTGGTCAGCTCGATCTCCGAAAAAATCGGTGAGGCAAATACGCTCTTTTTAGATTACCTATGCTTTATTCCAGCCCACCTCTGAAGATCTTCGGGTAGAGATTGGCTTACGTGTGCCCTGTACTTATACACCAATGGCTGAAACACATTCCCAATATACGTCCAAGGCAAAGGGTAATGATGAGTTCTTCCGGAAGCCAAGTTTTTTACTCTGTTGAGGATTCCCTGAAAGGCATTTTTTGAGGCTAGCTTTCGCTCTCTCGGGTGTTTTCCGGGATATTTTTTGAGCAAGTCAAAATTATCATCCAACACCTTATCCATTTGTTCTAAAAGCTCCTTGCTGAATGGAGTATAGGGTCTGACCACATATGCTGAGGTAATTACCAGATCATTCCATTTATCAGGCATCCAATTATTCTCACTATCATAGATTTTAGCAGCCCCTTTCTCCCGCTCTTTTCTACCTACCAAAAACACGTTTTCATCCTTGAATTCATCCCAGGCTTTCTCAAAGGAGACTTCTGTCGCCTTGATGTCATGCCAGCCTCCTCCCCAGTGGTGAGCGAGGTAAGCCCTTAAATAATCAGACTTATGCACCACGCTCAGATACTGAAAAGCGGGATGCAGCGGATAGTCAGGCAAAATCAATCGATCAAGATTCTCAAGACTGACTAAAAACACAGGCACTCCTATATGACTCCTCATCATATCATAGCTTAGCTGTCTGTTCTTATTCATAGGCTTTCCAGCCCAAAAACTCCAAACTATGAAATTCACTCCATTTCTTTTCTTGCAATCAATCGAGTTTTTAGACATCGAAGGGTAAAAAATAAATTATCACAAAACACTTGAAACCCCTTTTCAAGTAATTGCAAAACTAATTTATAGATTGATTACTTCAAAGTCTTCAAATAGCTTTTAAACTCTTGAAAATCGTTCTGCATAGACTCCACTTTTTTCTCTCCATCCATAAATGCCGCCAACCGCTCCGGAAGTGTCAACTTAAGATCCAATGCTTTTTCCACAGTTTCACGGAATTTCCCGGGATGCGCGGTCTCTAGAAAGACACCTTGATAGGACGGATTTTTGCCCATAAAATTCTTCAAACCCAAATACCCCACCGCTCCGTGAGGATCAAGCGTATAGCCTTTCTCCTTCACCGCCTGCATGGCTGCCACAGTTGCCTCATCAGAATAATAGCAACCCGAGACCTGAGACTTCAACTCTTGTTCATCATTACCATAAAGCGCCAACAGCCTGTAAAAATTGCTTGGGTTCCCCACATCCATGCTATTACTAATGGTAGCTATGGATGGTTTTGCTGTGAACAGGCCATCTTGAAGGTAATCCGGAACCACTTTATTCACATTGGTGGCGGCTACGAAATGAGCTATTGGAAGCCCCATTCTCTGAGCCAGAATACCTGCTGCTATATTCCCGAAGTTCCCCGAAGGAACTGCGAAAGCTACTTTTTTATCCTTTCTAGGAAGTCTGGAAAAAGCGTAGAAATAGTACAGACATTGCGGAATCCATCTGGCCACGTTGATAGAATTGGCAGAGGTAAGTAAAAGTTTTTCGTTTAATTCAGCATCCAAAAACGCCTCTTTCACCATCTTCTGACAATCGTCAAAAACGCCATCAACTTCCAGCGCAGTGATATTTTGTCCCAAGGTAGTAAACTGCTTTTCCTGGAGTTCGCTCACTTTGCCTTTTGGAAAAAGTATAATCACCTCTACCCCATCCACTCCCAAGAAACCATTGGCGACCGCACTGCCGGTATCCCCGGAAGTGGCTACCAGCACACGTACTTTCCGGTCAGATTTCGACATCAGCATACTCATCAGTTTAGAGCAAAATCTCGCCCCAAAATCCTTGAATGCCAAGGTAGGCCCATGAAAAAGCTCCAAGCTATAGACATCTTCCTCCACCTGCACCAGAGGGGCATCGAAAGTCAAGGTATGGTCTACCAGTTCGTTGATCTGCGCTTCGCTCAAAGCCGTCGAAAACAACGCCCCAATGACTTCATAGCCAATTTCCCGAAAAGTCATCTCAGGGAGTTTGTCCAAAAGTTCTTTCGATAAAACCGGGATTTCTGTAGGCATATAAAGCCCTTGATCAGGCGCTAGCCCTTTTATCACTGCTTCTGCCAGTTCTACTTGATGGTTGGAATTGTTCGTACTATAAAACTTCATATCCTTATTTTTCTTCGATGACGTAAGCGCCTTTGGTGTTGATTTCAGAGAAATAGACATCCACTCCCAATCCGATTTCACGGTAGATTTCTTCTGCTGCCTTTGCTATCGCAACTGCTGTTTCTTTACCCTTGGAAAGGGCGAAAAGTGTAGGTCCCGAGCCGGAAATACCCATCCCCAATGCTCCCGCTGCTTTCAGAGCTTCTCTTACCTCGTAAAACCCAGGAAGTAAGACAGCGCGATATGGCTCGGCGATCACATCCCTCAATGATCTTGATATCAATTCAAAGTCCCCTTCGTATAAGCCTGCGATGAGACCTGCGACATTTCCTGACTGGATCGTCGCATGCTTCATCGGTATCTGATCTCTGAGTACTGATCTGGAATCAGCCGTTTTCAACTCGAAATGTGGATGTACCAATGTGCAGCAAAGACCGCCGGGAACAGGAAGCTTGATCACATCCAGCGGGTGGTAATCACGGATCAAAACAAACCCGCCCAATAAGCTTGGAGCCACATTGTCCGCATGGCCTGCTCCACAAGCCACTTTTTCTGCTGCTATCGCAAAAGGCAACAGATCTTTCTTCTCAAAAGGCTCTCCAAGCAGCCTATTCGCAGCAGCCAGAGCTGCCACAGCACTTGCTGCACTTGATCCCATGCCTGATCCTAACGGCAAGCCTTTGGTCAGGTAAATATTCATCCCAACATTGGATCCCAATTCATCCAACATTGCCTGAATAGCCACTGCGCAGGTATTTTTCTCCGCATCAAGGGGAAGTTTTCCGCCATCCCCTTCTATAGAAACCACAACCAACCCCGGCTCATCCTTCAGAACCAGTTCGACAGTATCGCCCATCGCATCAATCGCGAATCCCAGAATATCAAATCCACAGGACACATTCGCGACAGTTGCAGGTGCAAAAGCTTTAACAGAGCGAAGCATTATTCCCTAGTGTAGTTACCGATACGAATCACATCTGCAAATACACCTGCCGCAGTCACATCCGCACCCGCACCCGGACCGCGGATGATCATAGGTCTATCGTGGTAGCGGTCGGTAGTCATTAGGATCATATTGTCACTTCCTCCCAAGCCGCTAAACGGATGTGCTATAGGAAGTGAATTCAAGCCTACTTTGGCTTTACCATTCTCCAATGTTGCCATAAACCTCAGTTTCTCCCCTTTGGCCTCAGCGGTTTTCAGCATTTCTGCAAAGTCACCGTCATGAGTCTTCAATACCTCAAAAAACTCAGAAACAGAACTTAAATCCTGACAATCATCAGGTACCATGCTTTGAATGTCTATGGAATCAAACTCCAAATCCTGCTCTGCTTCACGGCCTAAAATCAGAATCTTTCTTGCCACATCCATTCCGCTCAGATCATCACGGGGATCAGGCTCAGTGAAGCCCAATTCTTTTGCTTTTTTCACTACTTCGGAGAAAGGATCTCCTTTCTCAAGCTCGGAGAAAATGTAATTCATGGATCCGGAAAGCACAGCTTCTATGCGGATTACCTTATCTCCACTGAGCATCAAATCCTGAAGTGTATTGATCACCGGAAGTCCTGCTGCCACATTGGTTTCATAGAGGAATTTCACGCCGCGTTTCTTCGCCAACTTCTTCAAAGCTCTGTATTGCTCCATAGAGCCGGAGTTTGCTTTTTTATTCGGAGTGACAATCGCCACTTTTGCTTCCAAGATATGAGTATAGAGTTCCGCCACATCCTGGCTTGCGGTACAATCCACAAACACGGAGTTGGAGAAATTCATTTCTTCCATCTTTCTGATGAATTTATTCAGATCAGTTATCGTATCAGAATCACTCAGTTGATAGGGATTGCTGAGGTCAAATCCATCTTCATGGAATGCCATATATCGGCTGTTTGCCAAGCCGTGAATCTGAATATCCAGTTCATTGTCACCACGTAGCTTCTGCTGTTGGTTTGCGATCATTTTGATCAAAGCCTGGCCTATCAAGCCTGTACCCACCAAGAACACGTGAAGCACTTTATTCTCAGAAAGGAAGAATGCTTCATGAAGGGCATTGAGTGCCTTTTGCAAATCGGGTTGAGGTATCACAGCCGAAATATTCAGCTCAGAACTTCCCTGAGCAATTGCCGCTACGTTGATATTATTCCTTCCCAATGCACGGAACATCCGCCCGGAAGCCCCCGGGTTATGTTTCATGTTCTCTCCCACTACCGCCACGGTAGCCAAGTCATGAAGCAGCACCACTTCGTCCATTTCACCTGACTTGATTTCATAGAAAAACTCTTTCTCCACTGCCTCCTTTGCCATGTAAGACTCCTGGGTCTTGATCGCCAAACATATGCTATGCTCCGATGAAGCCTGGGAGATCAGCAAAATATTTACTTTAGCTTCTGCCAAAGCCTTGAAAACACGGCTGGTACCTACGACTGAATCCAGCAGCCCTGCTCCCTGCACAGTCACGATTGACACATTTGAGATAGAGCTTATGCCTTTGATCAATGCTCCGGGGCTTACTTCCCCATTGATCAGCGTTCCCGGATTCTCGGGCTCAAAGGTGTTCTTAATATAAATCGGAATGCTTTTGCGCATCGCAGGCTGCATGGTCGCAGGGAAAATTACTTTTGCCCCAAAATGCGAAAGCTCCATCGCCTCATTATAACTCAGCTGAGGAATGGTAAATGCGGTATAGACCAGCTTTGGATCTGAAGTCAACACTCCGGAAACATCGGTCCAAATCTCCAAATTTTCCGCACCCAATGCTGCCGCAAAAATCGCAGCTGTATAGTCAGAACCCGATCTACCCAGCGTGGTGGTTTCTCCTTTCTCAGTGGAAGCGATGAAACCGGTAATTACTTTGATTCCGTCGTGCTTCGCAAAATAATCCTTGATCAACGCATTTGTAACCTCGAAGTCAACTTTTGCCTGCCCAAATCTATCATTGGTACGTATTACATCCCGGGCATCAAGAAACTGTGTCTTAAAACCATGTCCCTGCATAGATTCTGCAAGGATAAAAGCCGCCAGTCTCTCTCCAAAACTCGCCACATAATCAAGTGTACGAACCGAATTTTCCTTGATAAGGTAGATGCCATGAAAAAGATCCTCAAGCTCTTTGAACCTCACTTTGACAAAGGTCATGACAGTAGACTGACTCTGCACTGAAATAAGTTGACGGACGATAGTCAAGTGCTTTTCTTCAAGCGTCTGAAGCACCTCCCGATAGGCCTCATCCCCTTCTCTGGCGAGCTGGGCGATCTTCAACAAACTTTCCGTAACTCCGCCAAAAGCAGAAAAAACAATGGCTACTTCGTGCTCCTTGAGTTTGTCCTGAATGATGGAGAAAACTCGCTGAATATTTTCTGGGTTCGCTACGGATGAGCCACCGAACTTGATGATTTTCATAAATATTACTTCTGAAATTAATTACTGGGAAATTAAAATAGACCTATAAAAGGCCCTGGGGGCGGGTACTTTATAAATTGCAACGGGATCACCCCGTAATCGTGGTACCAATCCATGTCGTCATAGAAAAAGTGGTGCAGGCTCCCGCTTCCATGGCTGGAAGTAGATTTAGGTCTGAAGAGATTTTTGCTGCAAATACCATAACTGGACAATTGACAGGACAATCTTACTGCCAAAATTTCTATTAGCCAAACAAACCATTAGAGTTTTTCGAAAAAAACCGAAATCCAATTAGAAATAAATCAACAATTACCCAAAAAACTTAGAACCTGACATAATCGTTGCTTCTGAGCTTAAAACACAAAATTGTATTTGGAGCCAAATTACTTAAATTCGTTAAGCACTAAACCCTTCAAAAAATGAGAGCTTACAAACCCCTTTTCTTCGGACTTATTTTCTTGCTTCTCGCCGGCTGTGAAAGCACTAAGTCACTGAACCCCCTAAGCCTTCTCACCGGAAACAGCTGGGCACTTTCATCCCTTATGGGCAAAGGACTTGATATGAACCAGTTTGTAGGCGGTATTCCATCACTGAGCTTTTTAGATAACGGCAGATTGGCAGGGTTTGCCGGCTGCAATAATTTCTCGGGAAACTTTTCAATTGAAGGATCCGGGATCAACCTTGACCCCGGAGCGATGACAAAAAAAATGTGCCCCGGTTCGGGTGAACAGGAATTCATTTCTACTTTGGCCAAAGTAGGTGATCTGAAAGTAGCAAAAGACAAACTCATCCTACTCGATGGAGCCACCGAGTTGATGAGTTTTGTCCCAAAGAAAGACTGAGTAAGATTTACAGCAATTCAGTAATCCGGATGGATTTTCCACGGAATTCTATCTGCTCATCCTTCTTAGCCCCAACCAAGATTTCTCCCAATGGAGAGTTTTTACTTAGCATAAAAAGCTTTTGACCATCCACAGACAGCTGACCTAAACTGACAGAAATCAAATATTTATCTGTGCCTACCTGCACCAAACTTCCTTCCTGAACAGACGAAGACGGTTCTTTGATCGCCTGAAGCCTACACAGTTCATCAAATTCGAAATTAGCCTGCTTGAGCTGATTCTCCACAGTCATAAGATCACGGGACATCATTTCCCTACCGGTTTCAAACTTGTCCCCGGCACTACTTTTCGTGTCCTCCAAAATCCCGTCATTGATAGCCTTTCGCTCAGCCTTCAATAGATTGATTTTTTCTTTTACCTGCGCAATCGCAGTCTGGTAAACTTTTTCTTTAAACGTATTCATAAATTATCAAGAGCAGCCGTCTTTCCGGCGAGTATCGATGATGTAAACAATTTTCCAGCCTTCGGCCATTTTTACTAATTGAAATGAATTCACGCCACAATGGCTGAATTTGTCATTGAAATAAAACTCATATGGAGTCCAGACAGTAGCCAATGGCCCGTCAATAGTAATCTGATAATCTGAGATCCTCTCATCCAAGACAGTGTCATCAGGAAGACTGCCGATTCCTTTAACAAAATCAGCCACCGAACTGGCCTTCACCTCACCTATTTCACCGGTCGTCTCAATCGTCTGCATGATGGCATCTTCTGAGAAAACTACCGCAATTTGATCCGTATTTTTAGCCCTCATTCCATCGAAAAGGGATTCTATGACGGCTTTTACCGCATTCTCTTCAGACTGGGCAAACGCCGGAATTGTTATTGCTAAAACAAAAATGGCGAGTATTAAATAGTTCTTTTTATTCATGTGTTTATAATTGATTTTCAATGGTCACATGGAATCTCGCATGGCAGATAATCATCCCAGTGTGTGACTCTTGAGTCATGCTCGATTTCATATGGATCAATTAAACTTCCCCATAAAGCTTGAAGGTCATATTCTGTAATGAATGCGTATTGACAGCATAATGCATAGCCTCTGCTATCTCGTCAGCACGTACCCACTTACTAAAATCAGCCTCAGGCATAGACTCACGATTGGGAGGAGTATCGATAATACTTGGAACAAAGACGTGTGATCTGATCGGTGTATCATTAGTCTCTTCCCCCACTATTTCAGCCAGAGAAATGATTAATTTTTTACTCAATGCATATGCCAAAGTTTCCTTTGCATCTTTCATTTGTAGCGCAGGACGGGCACCTACGAATAGGAAAGTGCCTTTTCCCTGTTTTTTCATCACCGGCAAAAAGCCTTTGACCAGATGAAATGCTGAGAAAAAATTAAGATTAAACATTTTCTCCAGATCTGCCTGGCTAGTGTCCGCTATTCCTCCCATCGCAAAACCACCGACTAAAAACGCCAATGCATCCACATCCCCGTATTGCAGGTGATACTCTTTGATAAAGTCAGCGACCGCTGCTTCATCCGTCACATCCACTTCATACGAGTCGTCGGCTTCTTCTACCTCGTGGTTTTTGCCGGGATGCAAAAGCGCAATGATATGATATCCCTCTCGCTTGAACTTCTCCACTACTGCTGAACCTAGATTTCCGCCTGCTCCTGTGATAATGATATTTCTGCTCATACTACTCCGAAATTCTTTCTGATATTTGTTAAAATTAGGCTTAATTTTTCGAAAACGACATGAATCAACTCAAAAGCATCATAAAGAATCAGGAAAACAAACGCCGGAGAAACTTCTTCCTCAAGCTGATTTTACTCCTGGTTTTGATCGTGGGATTTGAATCAAATACTTGGCTTTCACCTTTTCTTCACCGCTATACAATTCTTGCCAATGTAATCCGCGCACTCATTTTCCTAATCAGCGGAAACCTTATTATCTCTCTGGCACGTATCACCACGCTCCAGTTTTACCTCAAAAGAACTGAGGAATCCAGAGTGCAGCCAAATTTTATCATAGGGATTGACCGCCTCGCTACGCTGGTGAACATGATAGTCGTTTTGGTAGCTTTAATCATACTTTTTGGGGTCGAGCCATTGAAATTTCTGACAAGTATCACCATAGTTGCAGCGGCAATTGCACTACTCACCAAGGACTACATCACCAATATTGTAAATGGATTGATCATCATGTTTTCGGATCAGTTGGAGATCGGCGATAAGATTTTGATTGGAAAAAATGTAGGTTTCATCCGGGATATCACCCTGATCAATATGGTGCTTAAAACGCAAACAGGGGAAATTGTCATTGTTCCCAACAGCCTTGCGCTCACCTCGGAAGTGGTGAATTACTCCAAGAATAATTCACATCAGGTCATCTTCGATTCGGAAATCCCATTTTACTCTGTGATCCAATTAAACGAGCTCGAAAAGACGCTGAATAAATCCTTGACTGCATTCTCAGACTATGTATACGTGGACGGTGCACAGCTCAATATCCTTGAAAGAAAGCCTGAAAGCATTATAATCCGCTATCAATTCCCCATCAAATCGGGAGAGAAAGTCATTGAGAAAAATGTCAATAAAACTATCAACCAAGCTTTTATCAACTGGTCCAATGAAACCCGAAAAGCCTAATTATTTCGATCTGGTGTACCAAGTGGTGCGATTAATCCCCAGCGGAAGAGTAACCAATTATGGTGCAATTGCTCATTATCTGGGAATAAAGAGCGGAGCTAGAATGGTGGGATACGCCATGAACGCTGCCCATACTATGGATGATGTGCCTGCCCATCGCGTGGTAAACAGCCAAGGGCTATTAACCGGGAAAGGTCACTTCTCTACCCCTACCGAGATGCAGGAGTTGCTGGAAAAAGAAGGCGTAAAAGTGGTGAAAGACAAAGTTCAGAATTTCGACAAAGTATTCTGGAATCCGGATGTGGAGCTGGCGCTTTGATAAATCCACGATTGCAATTACATTAAGAAAACCACCAAGCGTTCCGATGGAACGCTACTTTTGTTTGGCGATTTACTAGACATTCAAATAAAATGGGGCATAGCTTGAAGTTTTGGCCCATTTTTTGTGTTTTTTAATCTAGTTTTTAAACT